>NZ_JBEORT010000095.1:0-27262 GCF_040302425.1 Streptomyces sp. NPDC126497 | reverse complement strand
GCCGTGTCACGGCGCGGCGCGGGCCGCAGCACGGCACGCGCCGCGTCGTCGCCCACCGGGGACAGCACCACCGCGCGGCGGACCGGTGGTCCGCCCTCGGTGCCGGCCGGCCGGGCGGACTCGCCGTCATCCGGCTTGTTCTGGCGTGACATTGCTCGCTCTCCTTCGGTCCCACAGGTGTCTGCGCACGCGCGGCCGAGGCCCGGTGCCACGTCCGGAACGCCGTCGGTCCCCACCGGGCGTGGACGGCTGCCGTACGAGACGCGTTCCACCGGGGACGACGAGCACGGCGCCGTCCGGCCCCGCGCACGGAGCGCCGTCCCCTCGCCTCCCCGGCGGCGGAATCGAACCGGTCGACGACCGCGGCGGCACTGTAACGGGGCCGGGTGGCCGCAAGACGTCCGAGATGTCACCCCGCCGACTCCCGGCCGTATCCTTCCGGTCACCTTCTCCCCGTCCCGCGGCACGCGGCCGGCCCGGTCCCGGCCGTGCCCGGTGTGCTACGCGCCGGACGGCGCGGGAGGGGGCCGCGACCGGCACGACGGCCAGAGCGGCAGGGCCGACGGCGTGGATCACCCGGCGGGCGTCGAGACGGCCGGCGGTGGGGCGACCGCCCGGCCGGCGGGCAGACCCCCGCCGTGCCCGTGAGCGCGCAGGGCGCGGCATTCGGCCAGGACCTCCGGGCCGCCCCGGCGGTGGACCGCGCCGTCCGCGCCTCCCCCGCCGAGCAGGGAGGAGTCGGCCGCGTCGACGATCGCGTCGGCGCTCCGGTGGGTGGTGTCGTCCCGGACGGGCGTGATCGTGGCGGTCACGCCCGGCGCAGCCTCCTCCACACGGCCTTCGCCGCGTTGTGTCCCGACATGCCGTGCACGCCGGGGCCGGGCGGGGTGGCCGACGAGCAGATGAAGACGGCCGGGTGCGGGGTCGTGTAGGGGGACAGGGAGAGGGTGGGACGCAGCAGGAGCTGGAGTCCGGAGGCCGCGCCGGAGGCGATGTCGCCGCCGACGTAGTTGGCGTTGCGGGCGGCGAGTTCGGGCGGTCCCGCGGTGGCGCGGGCCAGGACGCGGTCGCGGAAACCGGGGGCGTAGCGCTCCAGTTGGCGCTCGATGGCGTCGGTGAGGTCGCCGGTCCAGCCGTTCGGCACGTGGCCGTACGCCCAGAAGACGTGCTTGCCGGCCGGGGCTCGGGTGGGGTCGGCGACGCCGGGCTGCACGGTGATGAGGAAGGGTGCGTCGGGGGCGCGGCCCTCGCGGGAGGCGGCGCGCAGGGCGGCGGCGATCTCGCCGCTGTCCGCGCCGATCTGCACGGTGCCGGCGGTGCGGGCCTGGGGCGCGGTCCACGGGACGGGGCCGTCCAGCGCGTAGTCGATCTTGAAGACGCCGGGGCCGTAGCGGTAGTTCGCGTAGTGGTCGCCGAATCCGGCGATGCGGGCCAGGGCGGTGGGCGAGGTGTCGAAGACGTACGCCCGGGCCGGCGGCAGGTCGTCGAGGCGCTTGACCTCGTAGTCGGTGTGGATGCTGCCGCCGAGGTCCTTCAGGTACGCGGCGAGGGCGTCGGAGACGGCCTGGGAGCCGCCGCGGGCGACGGGCCAGCCGCGGGCGTGCGCGGCGAGGGCGAAGACCAGGCCGACGGCGCCGGTGGCGAAGCCGCCGAGGGGGGCCATGACGTGGGCGACGAGGCCGGCGAACAGGGTGCGGGCCCGCTCGTCGCGGAAGCGGCGCATGAGCCAGGTCGACGGGGGCAGGCCGGCCAGGCCGAAGCGGGCGAGGGTGACCGGGTCGCGGGGCAGCGCGGTCAGCGGCAGCGACATGAAGTCCCGGGCCAGGGTGTCCCACTTGGGCAGGAAGGGTTCGACGAGGCGGCGGTACGCGCCGGCGTCGCGCGGTCCGAAGGAGGCGGCCGTCTCCCCCACCGACCGGGACAGCACGGCCGCCGTGCCGTCCGGGAAGGGGTGCGCCATGGGGAGTTCCGGGTGCAGCCACTCCAGGCCGTAGCGCTCCAGCGGCAGGGCGCGGAACGCGGGTGAGTTGACGGCGAGGGGGTGGGCGGCGGCACACGGGTCGTGGCGGAAGCCGGGGAGGGTGAGTTCCTCGGTGCGGGCGCCGCCGCCGACGGTGTCCTTCGCCTCGAACAGGGCCACCGAGAAGCCGCGCCGGGCCAACTCGACGGCAGCGGTCAGCCCGTTCGGCCCCGCACCCACCACGACCGCATCGAGCATCGACGGCACCTTCGGACTCCTTCGTCAGCCGACGGCCACTGGAGGATCAGGATATGCCGGGCCTCCGGCGTGCTCCCGGGGGCTTCGGTGTCAGGCTCCGCCCGCCAGCAGTTCCACCACCCTGCGGGCCGTGGCCGCGTCACGGGCCGCGGTGAAGGGCAGGGTGTTGCCGCCCCTGATGCCGAAGGGCTCGCCCGCGCGGGTGAGGTGGGCGCCGCCCGCCTCCTCCACGAGGAGCAGACCGGCCGCGTGGTCCCACGCGGCCTCCCAGCTGAACGCGGTCGCGTCGGACTCGCCGCGGGCCACGGCCAGGTACTCCAGGCCGGCCGAGCCGCAGGCGCGGGGCGCCACGCCGTCCGTCCACAGACCGAGCAGGGCGCGCTTCTGCTCGTCCGTGGTGTAGTCCGGGTGGGAGGTGGCCACGCGGAGGTCGCGGCCGGGTTCCGGGGAGCCCGCGCGCAGTCGCTCGCCGTCGAGGTGCGCGCCCCGTCCCCGTACGGCCGTGGCGCATTGGTCGCGGGCGGGGGCGTAGGTCCAGGAGGCGTGCACGACTCCGCCCCGCGCGAGGGCGACCAGGGTGCAGAAGCCGGTGTCGCCGTGCACGAACTGGCGGGTGCCGTCGACGGGGTCGATGATCCACACCGGCGCCTCGTCCCGTATCGCCCCGTACGACGCCGGATTGGCGTGCACCGCCTCCTCGCCGACCACGGCCGAACCGGGCAGCAGGGCGGCGAGCGCGTCCGTGAGGTACAGCTCGGCGTTGCGGTCGGCGTCCGTCACCAGGTCGTGCGGGCCGGTCTTGAGGTCCACCTCGTGGTCGGCGAGCCGCCGCCAGCGCGGCATGATCTCCTTCGCCGCGGCCTTGCGGACCAGTTCCTCCACGTCGGAAGTATGCCGGGCGAGAAACTCGTCGATGGTTTCGTTGCTCTGCGTCATGCCTCCATGAGAGCACGCGTCACTGACATTCCCCGTCCGCCCGGTGCACTCCGGGTGGAATCGGGGGGAAGACGGGAAGACGGGAGGACAGGGTGTCCGCCCGCGGTGTCGTGGGCTCAGCGACCCACCGCGTAGCCCTGCATGCCGCGCGGGTTCGCGGCGGCGGAGAGGACGCCGGTGGCCGGGTCCCGGGCGACCGCGCAGAGCCGGCCCTCCGACCAGGCGTCGCCGACGGTCACCCGGTGGCCGCGGCGGCGCAGCTCCGTCACCACCGCGGGGTCCGTCCGGGACTCGACGGTGACGCTGCCGGGACGCATGCCGCGCGGGTAGAAGGAGCCGGGGAAGCTGTCGTTGTGCCAGCCGGGGGCGTCGACGGCGCCCTGGAGGTCGAGTCCGCCGCGCACCCGCTCGCGCAGGGCGACCGCGAGGAAGAAGTGCAGCTGCCACTGGTCCTGCTGGTCCCCGCCGGGCGTGCCGAACGCCAGGACGGGCACCCCGTCGCGCAGGGCCAGGGACGGGGTGAGGGTGGTGCGGGGGCGGCGGCCGGGGGTGAGGGTGTTGGGGAGGCCCTCCTCCAGCCACGTCATCTGCAGCCGGGTGCCGAGCGGGAAGCCCAGTTCGGGCACGACGGGGTTGGACTGGAGCCAGCCGCCGCTGGGGGTGGCCGCGATCATGTTGCCCCAGCGGTCGACGACGTCCAGGTGGCAGGTGTCGCCGCGGGTGCCGCCGTCGGCGGAGACGTCGGGTTCGCCGGGCACGGGGGACGTGGGGCTCTTGGCGACGGTGGGCTCCCCGACGCCCATCGGGCTGAAGCCGGGCGGCTCGGTGGCCGCCCCGCGCGCGTGGGCGCTCAGCCGGGGGGTGCGCCCGCCGGGGCTGCCGGGCCGCAGGTCGTGGGAGGCGCGGGGGCCGATCCCGGTCCGTCGCTCGGCGTTGTACTCGGCCGACAGCAGGTCGTCGAGCGGCACCTCGGCCGCGTCCCCGTACCAGGCCTCGCGGTCGGCCATGGCGAGCTTGCAGCCCTCGATCAGCAGGTGCAGGTACGCGGCGGAGCCGTGGCGGGGCAGTTCCGGCGGGAGCAGGGCGAGTTGCTGGAGCAGGACCGGGCCCTGGCTCCAGGGGCCGGCCTTGCACACGGTCCAGCCGTTCCAGTCGTACGTCACCGGGGCCTCGTAGGCCGCGGACCAGCCGGCGAGGTCGGCGGCGGTCAGGGTGCCGGTGTGGCGCTCCCCGGTGGTGTCCACGGTCGGGCGCCCGGCCTGGCGGACCAGTGCCTCGGCGATGAACCCGGTCCGCCACACCTCCCGCGCCGCGTCTATCTGCGCCTCCCTCTCCCCCGCTCCGGCGACCCCGGCGAGCAGCCGCTTCCAGGTGGCGGCGAGGGCGGGGTTGCGCAGCAGCTCGCCGGGGCGCGGGGACCGGCCGCCGGGCAGGTACACCTCGGCCGAGGAGGTCCACTCCGTCTCGAACAGCTCGCGTACGGTCTCGACGGCCTGACCGACGCGCTCCACGGGCGGGTGCCCGTCCTCGGCGTACCCGATGGCGTACTTCAGGACGTCGGCGAGGGTCTTGGTGCCGTGGTCGCGCAGCAGGAGCATCCAGGCGTCGAAGGCGCCGGGCACGGCCGCGGCGAGCGGTCCGGTGCCGGGGACGAGGTCCAGGCCGAGCCCCCGGTAGTGGGCGACGGTCGCCCCGGCCGGGGCGACCCCCTGCCCGCACAGCACCCGCACCTCGCCGCCGGCCGGCGCGAGCAGGATCGGCACCTCGCCGGCCGGGCCGTTGAGGTGCGGTTCGACGACGTGCAGCACGAAGGCCCCGGCCACGGCGGCGTCGTAGGCGTTGCCGCCGTCCTCCAGCACCGCCATCGCCGACTGCGAGGCCAGCCAGTGGGTGGAGGACACCATGCCGAAGGTGCCCTGGAGGGTGGGTCGGGTGGTGAACCGCATGTCTCACCTCGGTGTGCGCGGGCGGGCGACGTTGCCGAACCGTTCAGCCTCGAACGGTCAGCAGGCTACCGACCGGCGCCGACGTCCTCACGGGCCGGAGCGGTTCCGGTGCCCTCGCCGGCGCGGCGGCGGGCGTCCTCGTCGGTGCGGCGGCGGGCGTCCTCGTCGGTACGGGCGTCGTAGCCGGCGAGCCCGGGCAGCGCGGCGGCGAGCAGGCCCACCGCGGCGACGCAGGCCAGGCCGCCGCTCCAGATCGCCGGGCGGGCGCCCGTCCAGCCGGCCATCGCCCCGGCGCGGACCTGTCCGAGCTGGGGGCCGACGCTGTAGGAGAGGACCTCGATGCCGGCGAGCCGGCCGCGCAGCCGGTCGGGGATGGTCTGGTTCCAGATGGTCGAGCGGCCGAGACCGCTCAGCATGTCCCCCGCTCCCGCCAGGCCGAGGAAGACCAGCACCAGCCAGACGTTCGAGGTCCAGCCGGCCGCCGCCATGGCCAGGCCCCAGCCGGCGGCGCCGAACACCACCAGCAGGCCGTGCCGCCGCGTCCGGGAGACCCAGCCGCTGGTCAGGCTGAGCAGCAGCGATCCGACGGCGCCCGCCGAGTACATCAGGCCCAGCGCCCAGTCGGCGTCGAGCTCGTCGGCGAGGAAGGGGAAGATGGTGTTGGGGAAGGCGAAGAGCATCGCCGCCAGGTCCACCGTGTAGGTGCCGAGCAGCACCGGCCGCGACCAGGCGTACCTGGCCCCTTCGGCGATGCCGCGCAACGACGGCTTGGCGGCGTGCTCGGCGGGCGGCACGGGTGAGAGCCGGCGGCACATCAGGACCGACGCGGAGAAGCAGACCACGGTGGTGGCGTAGGCGGGGACGTTGCCCGCGTACGCCACCACGAGGCCGGCCAGCGCGGGTCCGGCGATCGCGCCCGCCTGCCAGCGCAGGGCGTTGAGCGCGGCCGCCGCGGCGAGCTGCTCGTGCGGGACGATCCGGGCCAGCAGCGAGTCCAGGGCGGGGCGTTGCAGTCCCGCGAGTGCCGCCACGCCGGCCGCCACCACGTACAGCGGCCACAGCACGGGGTGCGGCAGCAGCGCGTTCAGCAGCAGGACGACGGCCAGCAGTCCCAGCCCCGCCTCGGTGAGCACGATGACCCTGCGCCGGTCCACCGCGTCCGCGAGTGCCCCGCCGTACAGGCCGAAGACCACCAGCGGCACCAGTTCGACGGCGCCCATCGCGCCCACCGCGAGCGGTGAGCCGGTCAGCTCCTTGATCTGGAGCGGCAGCGCGATCAGCGCCATCACGCTGCCGAGGTAGGTGACCAGGCCCTGCACCCACAGGAGGCGGAAGTCGCGGGAGGAACGCCAGGGCGCGAGGTCGGGGAGGACCGCGGCGAGTTTCCTGATCATGGTTCAGCGGCTCCCGGCCGCGTGCCGCGGGGAGCGTGGTGTTCTCATCGACCCGTGTTCCACTTCCGGTCCGGGGTGCCGGGCCCGCACGTCCGGACCGCGGGCCGTGGTCGTGCAGCGGGGCACCGGACGTGCTGGGCACGTCAGGTGAGGCTTACCTGCACAGCGTAGGGAGTGGAGGCGTGTTGATCAATCGAGCCCTCCCGGCGGCAGGCCCTTCACGGCACCCGCGCCGTCCGCCGGTCAGGGATGAGACCCGCCACGAAGGCCCTGCTCAGGGCGGCCGGGGCGGTGATGGCGGTGCCCACGGCCACGCTGTGTGCCCCTGCTTCGAGGGCCTGCGCCGCCTGCTGCGGGGTCGCGATGCGGCCCTCGGCGACCACCGGGACGGGGACCGCGGCGGCGAGGCCGGCGACGAGGGCGAGGTCCGGAGAGGTCCGGCGGGGGGGGAGCCCGGCACGTATCCGGAGAGGGTCGTGCCCACGAGGCCGGCGCCCCGCGCGGCGGCCCCACGACCCTCGACGAGGGTCGACACGTCGGCCATGACCAGGGCGCCCGCCTCGCGGACGGCCTCGACGAGGTCGGCGAAGGCGCTGCCGTCGGGGCGGGGACGCGACGGCCGCGGCGGCCGCCGCCGTCCGACCGGCCGTCGGGGCGGGGCGGATCCGGCGGGGACGGGGAACATCCCCGCCCCCGCCGGTGTTGCTCCCGGCGGCGGGACGAAAGGCGGAGCCGTGCACGGTGAGTACAAGGTTCCCGGCGGCAAGCTGGTCGTCGTGGACGTGGACGTGGAGGACGGCGCGCTGCGCCGCGCGCGGGTGGCGGGCGACTTCTTCCTGGAACCCGACGAGGCGCTGGACGCCGTGAACCGCGCCCTGGAGGGCGCCCCCGCCGACACCGACGCGGCCGGTCTGGCCGCGCGGATCGACGCGGCCCTTCCCGAGGGGACCGTGATGTACGGGCTCACCTCGGAGGGCGTCGGCACCGCGGTGCGCCGCGCGCTCGCCCACGCCACCGACTGGACCGACTACGACTGGCAGCTGATCCACGAGGGCCCCCAGTCCCCCGCCCTGCACATGGCCCTGGACGAGGTGCTGACCGCCGAGGTCGCCGCCGGCCGGCGTCCGCCCACCCTGCGCGTCTGGGAATGGGGCTCCCCGGCAGTGATCATCGGAAGCTTCCAGTCGCTGCGCAACGAGGTCGACGCCGAGGGCGCCCGGCGGCACGGCGTCGAGGTGGTGCGCCGGATCTCCGGCGGCGGCGCGATGTTCGTCGAGCCCGGCAACACCATCACCTACTCGCTGTCGGTGCCGGGGGCGCTGGTGCAGGGTCTGTCGTTCCAGGACAGCTACGCCTACCTCGACGACTGGGTGCTGGGCGCGCTCGGCGAGATGGGGATCCGCGCCTGGTACCAGCCGCTGAACGACATCGCCACCGACCAGGGCAAGATCGCGGGCGCCGCCCAGAAGCGGATCGTGGGCCCGGACGGCGGTCCCGGCGCGGTGCTGCACCACGTGACCATGTCCTACGACATCGACGTCGACAAGATGCTCGACGTGCTGCGCATCGGACGCGAGAAGCTGTCCGACAAGGGCACGAGGAGCGCGAGGAAGCGGGTGGACCCGCTGCGCCGGCAGACCGGTCTGCCGCGCGGGGCCGTCATCGAGCGGATGGTCGACTCCTTCCGCGCCCGCCACGGGCTGACGGACGGCAGGGCGACGGACGAGGAGCTGGCCCGCGCGGAGGAACTGGCGCGGACGAAGTTCACCTCGCCGGAGTGGACCGCCCGCGTCCCCTGAGACGCGCACATCACCTCTTCACGGGGGGAATTGAGGCAAGACGGCGCCCGCGGTGGTACGCGCCCGTCACCGTCCCTGCACGGAGCGAGTTGGTCCTTCCCGCATCACGGGAACGCGTGTGACACTGGCGTCCCGTCCGCTGTGCGGGCCCCCTTCCGCACCGTCCCCACGAAGAGTGCGCCGTGCGTTCCTTTCCTCTGCCGATCGCCCTGACCGCGCGTCTGTCCCCGGTGGTCGTCCTCGCCGCGGCCGGCTGGGCCCTGTCCTCCGGCCCGGCGGCCCCGTCCCAGGAGGCCGCGGACGAGCCGGCCGGGAGGACGAAGACGCCGTCCGCGGCCGCCCCTTCGCGGACGCAGGCGACGAAGACCTACGCCACCGCGCCGGCGCCGTGCGACAGCCTCGCCGAGAAGAGCGTCAAGTCCCTGGTGCCGGGCGCCGGGACGGCCGGCAAGGAGATACGGTCCACGGACTCGGAGCTGCGCCGCACCTGTTCCTGGAACGCCCTCAAGGGCTACGAGTACCGCTGGCTCGACGTGTCCTTCGAGGTGCTGGAGTCCGACGAGGCGGCGGAACGGTCGTACCGGGGACGGCTGGAGGACAAAAGCGGCGGGGGCCCGGTCCCCGGACTCGGGGACGCGGGGTACTCCGTCGTGAACCTCACCACCGAGGACAAGCAGCAGACCCGTGAGGGCGTGGTGGTGGCGCGCGCCTCCAACGCACTGGTGGTCGTGACGTACAACGGCAGCGACTTCGAGTCGAAGAAGGCGCCGGGCACGGACGAGATCAACAAGGGCGCCATCAAGGCCGCCAAGGAGGCGGTGGCGGCGCTGGAGAAGAACCGGAACTGATGGTTCCGTGACATCTGTCACAGGTCGTGACGATCTGTGCGGGCCGCTTAGTAGAGACCGCCCCGACGACATGGGGGACTTGTCCGTCTTGCCGCGAATGCGGGAGGGGAGGGGGCGGGGGGTGACGCGGTGGGAGGCGGATGGCCGCGGCTCCTTCGCCGCGTGACGGTTTCTGACGGAGCGGCAGGAGTGCCGAGGGGGGCGCCGGGGGCGGTCCTGCACGCTCCCCCGTCCGCCGCAAGGCCCCCGCGGGGCTACGAAGCGCAGTAGTAGGAGAGCCCTTTGCGCCCGGTGCGGGGGCGTCCCAAGAATGACCAGCCTCCGGACAGCAGGGGTGAGGTCAGGCATGGGAAAGCATCGTCATCAGCAGAAGTACCGGCGGACGGTCGTCGCCGCGGTCGCCCTGGGGGTCATAGGCGTCCCCTCGGTCGCCATGGCCTGCACGGACTGGGCCGACGACGGACAGCGGCAGGACCGGGGCGGGACGGCCGCGGCCGACGACCGGTGGGGCGGCCCCGACTGGTACAGCCGGTGGGACGGCCGGCGGCACGGCGGGTCCACGGCCCTGCCGTCGGACACCCCGACCGCCACCGCGAGCCCGTCGAGGACCGGCGCGCCGGAGCCCACCGGCGCCGAGCCCCCGCACCGGCCGGAGCCGAAGAGGACGGCCTCCGGGGCATCCGCCTCCGAGCCCGCCACCACGGCCCCGAAGCCCACGAGCGCGGCCCCCAAGCCCACCACGGCCGCCCCCAAGCCCACGAGCGCCGCCCCCAAGCCGACCGCGCCCGCCGCCACCGCCCCGAGCCCGGCCGCGACGGGCGGGGCCCCTGCCTCGGGGGCCGTCGCCGAGGTCGTGGAACTCGTCAACGCCGAGCGTGCCAAGGTCGGTTGCTCCCCGGTGAGGGCCAACGCCACCCTGGCCGCTGCCGCGCAGAAGCACAGCGAGGACATGGCGGCGAGCGGCACCATGTCGCACACCGGCTCCGACGGTTCCTCCCCCGGTGACCGCATCACCCGCGCCGGTTACGGCTGGAGCACCTACGGCGAGAACGTCGCCTACGGCTACTCCACCCCCGGGCAGGTGATGAACGGCTGGATGACCAGCCCCGGCCACAAGGCGAACATCCTCAACTGCGCGTTCGAGGAGATCGGCGTCGGTCTCGCACAGCCCGGCTCCTACTGGACCCAGGACTTCGGCACGGCCCGGTAGACGCCGTACGCCCGGGCGCGGCGGTGGCCCGCCGTCAGCCCGACGTGCACCACGGGCGACGCCGCGGGACCCACCGCCCGGCCGTGGTCGGCGAGGGCCTTCGGAAGGGATGCCGGTCAGCGGCCGAGGGCCGGGATGATCTCCGCGCCGTACGCGTCGATCGTCGTCTCCTGCGCGTCGTGCATGTCGTACACGGCGAACTGGTCCACCCCCAGCTCCCGCAGCGCCCGCAGCTTCTCGATGTGCGCCCCGGGCGGGCCGAGCAGGCAGAACCGGTCGACGATCTCGTCGGGGACGAAGTCCGTGGTCGGGTTGCCGGCCCGCCCGTGGTGGCTGTAGTCGTAGCCGTGCCGTCCCTTGATGTACGAGGTCAGCGCCTCGGGGACCAGGCCGGAGTGCTCGCCGTAGCGGGCGACCAGGTCGGCGACGTGGTTGCCGACCATGCCGCCGAACCAGCGGCACTGTTCCCGGGCGTGCGCCAGGTCGTCGCCGACGTACGCCGGGGCGGCGACGCAGACGGTGACGGAGGCGGGATCGCGTCCCGCCTCCGCGGCCGCGGCGCGTACGGCCTTCACCATCCACTCGGTCAGGTACGGGTCGGCGAGCTGGAGGATGAAGCCGTCGGCCTTGCGTCCGGCGAGGGCGAGCGCCTTCGGCCCGTACGCCGCCATCCAGACGGGCAGCCTCCCGTCCCGTACCCACGGGATCCGCAGCGGCTGCCCGTCGACCTCGGCCTCGCGTCCCTCGGCGAGGTCGCGGATCGCGTCGATCGCCTCGCCGAGGCGGGCCAGGGTGCCCGGCCTGCGTCCGGCGACGCGCATCGCGGAGTCGCCGCGGCCGATGCCGCAGACGGTGCGGTTGCCGTACATGTCGTTGAGGGTGGCGAAGGTGGAGGCGGTGACCTCCCAGGTGCGGGTGCCCGGGTTGGTGACCATCGGGCCGACCTTCAGTTTCGTGGTGCCGGCCAGGATCTGGCTGTAGATCACGAAGGGTTCCTGCCACAGCACGGCGGAGTCGAAGGTCCAGCCGTGGGTGAAGCCGGCCCGCTCGGCGCGCTTCATCAGGCCGACGACCCGCGAGGCCGGCGGGTCGGTCTGCAGGACGAGTCCGAAGTCCATGCGCGGCTCTCCTAGCTGAGGTACTGACAGGTGGACCGCGGGGTGTAGACGCCGTGCCCGGCGCGTCCGGTGTACTCCCGGTCGGTGATGACGGGTTCGCCGCGCGAGAGGACGGTCTCGACGCGGCCGGTGACCCGCTTGCCCTCGTAGGCCGAGTAGTCGACGTTCATGTGGTGGGTGCCGGCGGAGATGACCTGCTCGGCGTGCGGGTCGTAGATCACGACGTCGGCGTCGGCGCCGGGCGCGAGGGTGCCCTTCTTCGGGTACAGGCCGAACATGCGGGCCGGGGTGGCGCAGGCGATCTCGATCCAGCGGCGGCGGGAGATGTGCCCGTCGAGGACCGCCTGGTGGAGCAGGTCCATGCGGTTCTCCACGCCCGGGAGACCGTTGGGGATCTTGGAGAAGTCCCCCCGGCCGAGCTCCTTCTGGCCCGCGAAGCAGAACGGGCAGTGGTCGGTGGAGACCACCTGGAGGTCGTTGGTGCGCAGGCCCCGCCACAGCGCGGCCTGGTGCTCCTTCGGCCTGAGCGGGGTGCTGCACACGTACTTGGCGCCCTCGAAGTCCGGTTCGGCGAGGTTGTCGGTGGACAGGAACAGGTACTGCGGGCAGGTCTCGCCGAAGACGTTCAGCCCTTCGTCGCGGGCCCGCGCCAGTTCGGCGACCGCCTCGGTCGCCGAGACGTGCACGACGTACAGCGGGGCGCCGGCGACCTGGGCGAGCCGGATGGCGCGGTGGGTCGCCTCGGCCTCCAGGAGGGCCTTGCGGACCTCGCCGTGGAAGCGCGGGTCGGTCTCGCCGCGGGCGAGGGCCTGTTCCACGAGCACGTCGATGGCGATGCCGTTCTCCGCGTGCATCATGATCAGTCCGCCGTTCCCGGCGGAGCGCTGCATGGCGCGCAGGATCTGTCCGTCGTCGGAGTAGAAGACCCCGGGGTACGCCATGAACTGCTTGAACGAGGTGACCCCCTCCTCCACCAGGAGGTCCATCTCCTTGAGCGTCCCGGCGTTGACGTCCGAGACGATCATGTGGAAGCCGTAGTCGACGGCGCAGTTCCCCTCGGCCTTGGCGTGCCAGGCGTCCAGGCCCTGGCGCAGGGACCGGCCGACGCTCTGCACGGCGAAGTCGACGACGGTGGTGGTACCGCCCCAGGCGGCGGCCCGGGTGCCGGTCTCGAAGGTGTCGGAGGCGAAGGTGCCGCCGAACGGCAGTTCCATGTGGGTGTGGGCGTCGACCCCGCCCGGGATGACGTACTTGCCGGTGGCGTCGATGGTCCGGTCGGCGGTGAAGGCGCCGGCGGCCGGGGTGGCGGAGGCGGCGAGGGCGGCGATGCGGCCGTCCTCGATCAGGACGTCGGCGTGGATCTCGTCGGAGGCGGTGATGACGAGGCCACCACGGATGACGGTGCGGCTGCTCATGGTGCTCCCTCTCTACGAGCGTGACGAGCTCTGCGAGCCGGTGCTACGACGTGCTCCTCAGGGCGCGCTCGAGGATCGCGGCGCCCTCCTCGGCCTCCGCGACGTTGAGGGACAGCGGCGGGGCGATGCGCAGGACGCTGGTGCCGTGGCCGCCGCCCTTGCCGATGAGCAGGCCGCCCTCGCGGGCCGCCTCCAGGACGGCGGACACGGCGGCCGGGTCGGCCGCGTCGGTGCCGGGCTTCGTCAGCTCGATGCCGATCATCAGCCCGCGCCCGCGCACCTCGCGTACGGCGGGGACCTGGGCGGCGGCGGCCCGCAGCCGCTCGATGAGCAGGCCGCCGACCCGGCGGGCGTTGCCCTGGAGGTCGTGCTCCAGCAGGTAGGTGAGGTTGGCCAGGCCCGCCGCCATGGTGATCTGGGTGCCGCCGAACGTCGAGATGCTGTTGGCGTCCAGACAGTTCATGATCTCGGCGCGGGCCACGACCCCGCCGATGGACATGCCGTTGCCGATGCCCTTGGCGAAGGTCAGCATGTCGGGCGGCCCGCTGCGGCCGTGCGCCTGCCAGCCCCAGAAGTGCTCGCCGGTGCGGCCCCAGCCGGTCTGCACCTCGTCGGAGATCCACAGCACGCCCCGCTCGTGCAGCACCTCGCGGAAGGCCGCGTACAGGCCGTCGGGCGGCGAGGTGAAGCCGCCGACGCCCTGGATCGGCTCGGCGATCAGCGCGGCGGGCGGGCGGATGTGGCCGAGGACGTCCTTCAGGTCGTCGACGCAGGCCGCGACGAAGTCGTAGTCGTCGAGCGCGGCGAAGGGGCCCCGGGTGCGCACGCCGCCGTGGACGTACAGCGTCTGCAGCGGGGAGAGCGAGGTCGGGGACCAGCCGCGGTTGCCGGTGACGCCGACCGAGCCGAAGGAGCGGCCGTGGTAGCTGTTGCGCATGGCCAGGACCGTGTTGCTGCGCCGGTAGGCGGTGGCCAGCAGCAGGGCGGTGTCGTTGGCCTCGGTGCCGGAGGTGGTGAAGAACACCCGGGCGTCCGGGATGCCGCTCAACTGGACGATGCGCTCGGCGAGTTCCACCATCGGCCGGTTGAGGTAGAGGGTGGAGGAGTGGACGATCCGCCCGGCCTGGTCGCTCACCGCCTTGGTGACCTCGGGCAGGGCGTGCGCGGTCATGGTGGTGAGGATGCCGCCGAAGAAGTCGAGGTAGCGGTTGCCGTCGGAGTCCCAGACGTGGCGTCCCTCGCCGTGGGTGATCTCGATGGGCTCGTCGTAGTAGAGGGCGAGCCAGTCGGGCAGCACGGACCGGTGGCGGCCCAGCAGGTCGTCGGTCACGGCCGCACCAGCCCCTCGTAGGCGTCGGGACGGCGGTCGCGGTAGAAGGCCCACTGCCGGCGCACTTCCTCGATGAGGTCGAAGTCCAGGTCGCGGACCACGAGTTCCTCCTCGCTGTCGCTGGCGACGTCGCCGACGAACTGCCCGCGCGGGTCGACGAAGTACGAGGTGCCGTAGAAGTCGTTGTCCCCGTACTCCTCGCGCCCCACCCGGTTGATGGCGGCGACGAAGTACTCGTTCGCGACGGCCGCCGCCGGCTGCTCCAGCCGCCACAGGTGGGACGAGAGGCCGCGGTGCGTGGCGGACGGGTTGTAGACCAACTGGGCTCCGTTGATGCCGAGTTGGCGCCATCCCTCCGGGAAGTGGCGGTCGTAGCAGATGTAGACGCCGACCTTGCCGACGGCGGTGTCGAAGACCGGCCAGCCGAGGTTGCCGGGCCGGAAGTAGAACTTCTCCCAGAAGCCCTTGACCTGCGGAATGTGGTGCTTGCGGTACTTGCCGAGAACGGTGCCGTCGGCGTCGATCACGGCGGCGGTGTTGTAGTAGAAGCCCGACTGCTCGACCTCGAACACCGGCACGACGACCACCATGCCGGTCTCGCGGGCCAGCTCCCGCATCCGGCGGACGGTCGGCCCGTCGGGCACGGGCTCGGCCCAGCGGTAGTGCTCGGGGTCCTGGACCTGGCAGAAGTAGGGGGCGTTGAACACCTCCTGGAACCCGATGACCTTCGCGCCCCGCCGGGCCGCCTCGCGGGCGTGCTCCTCGTGTTTCGCCAGCATGGACTCGGTGTCCCCGGTCCAGGTGGCCTGGACCAGGGCGGCACGTACGACGTTGGCCATGAGCTGCTCCTTCGACGCGACGTCAGAGCCTCTACGCCCGTAGAAACGGTCGTAGGGGGACGAACGTAAGCCTCCCGGGCGGCCTTGCCAAGACCATCGTCGTGAACCCGCTGGGTCGATCGCGTTTCAGCACTCCGGTGGGTGAGCCCGCCGGGCTCAGGCGGCGACCGGTGCCTCCGGCGTCGCCGGCGCGCAGCGCCCCACGAGCTCGTCCATCGACAGGCCGAGCGCACCGGCCAGCGCGGCCACCGTGAAGAACGCGGGGGTCGGGGCACGCCCCGTCTCGATCTTGCGGAGGGTCTCCGCGGAGATGCCGGCGGCCGCCGCGATCTCGGCCATGCTGCGGCCGCCGCGCGCCTCGCGCAGCAGCCTGCCGAGCCGCTCGCCGCGTTCGCGTTCTTCCGGGGTCAAGGGGGTGCGCACCATGCCCCCATTCTAATACCGGTATAGTAATTGGCATGATGGAGCTGAAGACCGACACATCGATCGAGGCCATGCACGCGGCGGGCCAGGTCGTCGCGAACGCGCTGACGGCCGTACGGAACGCCGCCGACGTGGGCGTTTCCCTGCTGGAGCTGGACGAGGTGGCGCGGGACGTGCTGCGCGGGGCGGGTGCGACCTCGCCCTTCCTGGGCTACCGGCCCTCCTTCGCGCCGACCCCGTTCCCGGCCGTGATCTGCGCCTCCGTCAACGACGCGATCGTGCACGGCGTCCCGGACGGCTACCGGCTGCGCGACGGGGACCTCGTCTCGATCGACTGCGGCGCCCAGCTGGACGGCTGGGCCGGGGACTCGGCGATCAGCTTCACCGTGGGCACCCCGCGCCCGGCCGACGTGACGCTGATCGAGACCGCCGAGCGGGCGCTCGCGGCGGGCATCGAAGCGGCCGTCGTCGGCAACCGCGTCGGCGACATCGCGCACGCGATCGGCACGGTGTGCCGCGCCGGGGGGTACGGCATCATGGAGGACTTCGGCGGTCACGGCATCGGCCGCCGCATGCACGAGGACCCGGGCGTGCCGAACGAGGGCCGGCCGGGCCGGGGCGTGCCGCTGCGGCACGGCATGTGCCTCGCGATCGAGCCGATGCTCATCGCCGGCGGCACCGACACCTACCACGTCGCCCCGGACGGCTGGACCCTCCGCACCAACGACGGCACCCGCGCGGCCCACGTGGAACACACCGTGGCCATCACGGACGCGGGCCCCCGCGTCCTCACGGCCCGCCGGTGACCGCGGCCCGCCGCTGCGGGCAGTCGCTTGCCGCGTCCACCGCGGGCGGGCCGGGCCTCCCCCAGTGCCTCGAGGGCCCGGGAGGCATCCCCGGGCCGCACGGGCGGGTGCGGAGGCGCCCGCAAGCGCCGGGCCGCGCACCTCACCCCCGTTCACCCGCACCCGAGCTGGACATGCCCACCCCAACGGATCGTGTCATCGTGGGCATGAGCGAGCCCCGGCCGGGTTACCCGGCCCCGGCACGTCGACCCAGCGAAGGAACGGATGACGATGACGAGTGGTTTCGTCGGCCCGGAGGGCGACCCCTTCGCAGAATTCCTCGCCCGCTTCTTCGGCGGGCCGCGCCCCCGCCAGATCGACATCGGCCGGCTCCTCAGCCAGCCCGCCCGTGAGCTGGTGCGCGGCGCCGCCCAGTACGCCGCCGAGCACGGCAGCCGCGACCTGGACACCCAGCACCTGCTGCGCGCCGCCCTCTCCGCCGAGCCGACCCGCAGCCTGCTCAGCCGGGCCGGCGCGGACCCCGACTCCCTGGCCTCCCAGATCGACGACCGTCAGGGGCCCGTCCAGCACGGTCCGGGCGAGGCCCCGCCACCGACCTCGCTGTCCCTGACCCCCGCGGTCAAACGGGCCCTGCTGGACGCGCACGAGATGGCACGCACGAGCGGCGTCGGCTACATCGGCCCGGAGCACGTGCTCAGCGCCCTGGCCTCGAACCCCGACTCCGCCGCCGGGCACATCCTCAACGCGGCCCGGTACGCCCCCTCCGGCCCCCCGGAGGCGCCGGAGGCCCCCCAGGCCCGCGCCGAACGGCCCCGCCCCGCGACGGGCACGCCGACCCTCGACAAGTACGGCCGTGACCTCACCGAGCTGGCCCGCGAGGGTCGTGTCGACCCGGTGATCGGACGCGACGACGAGATCGAGCAGACCGTCGAGGTGCTCTCCCGGCGCGGCAAGAACAACCCGGTGCTGATCGGTGACGCGGGCGTCGGCAAGACCGCCGTCGTGGAGGGGCTGGCCCAGCGGATCAGCGAGGGGGACGTGCCCGACGTGCTCCTCGGACGGCGCGTGGTCGCCCTGGACCTGACGGGCGTGGTCGCCGGGACCCGCTACCGGGGCGACTTCGAGGAGCGGATGAACAACATCGTCGAGGAGATCCGGTCCCACTCCGACCGGCTGATCGTCTTCATCGACGAGCTGCACACCGTCGTCGGCGCCGGGGGCGGGGGCGAGGGCGGCTCGATGGACGCCGGCAACATCCTCAAGCCGGCCCTCGCCCGCGGCGAGCTGCACATCGTGGGCGCGACCACCCTGGAGGAGTACCGCCGGATCGAGAAGGACGCGGCGCTGGCCCGCCGCTTCCAGCCGATCATGGTGCCGGAGCCGACCCCCTCCGACGCGATCGAGATCCTGCGCGGCCTGCGGGACCGCTACGAGGCCCACCACCAGGTGCGGTACACCGACGAGGCGCTGCTGGCGGCCGTGGAGCTGTCCGACCGCTATCTGAGCGACCGCCGGCTGCCGGACAAGGCCATCGACCTGATCGACCAGGCCGGCGCGCGGGTGCGGCTGCGGGCCCGGACCAAGGGCACGGACGTACGGGCCATGGAGCGCGAGGTCGAGCAGCTGACCTGCGACAAGGACCAGGCGGTCGCCGACGAGCAGTACGAGCGGGCCACGCAGCTGCGGGACCGCATCGTGGAGCTGAAGCAGCGGATCGCGGACACCGGCGGCGACGGCGAGGTCGACGAGGGCCAGAGCCTGTGGGTGGACGCCGAGGCGATCGCCGAGGTGGTGGCCCGGCAGACGGGCATCCCGGTCAGCCGCCTCACCGAGGAGGAGAAGGACCGCCTGCTGGGGCTGGAGCAGCACCTGCACCAGCGGGTCGTCGGTCAGGAGGAGGCGGTGCGCGTCGTCTCGGACGCGGTGCTGCGCTCCCGCGCGGGGCTGGCCAGCCCCGACCGGCCGATCGGCAGCTTCCTGTTCCTCGGCCCGACGGGCGTCGGCAAGACGGAGCTGGCGCGGGCGCTCGCCGAGGCGCTGTTCGGCAGCGAGGACCGGATGGTGCGGCTCGACATGAGCGAGTACCAGGAGCGGCACACGGTCAGCCGGCTGGTGGGCGCCCCGCCCGGCTACGTGGGGCACGAGGAGGCCGGGCAGCTGACCGAGGTGGTGCGCCGGCACCCGTACTCGCTGCTGCTGCTCGACGAGGTGGAGAAGGCGCATCCGGACGTCTTCAACATCCTGCTCCAGGTCCTCGACGACGGCCGGCTGACCGACTCGCAGGGCCGGACGGTGGACTTCACCAACACCGTGATCGTGATGACCAGCAACCTCGGTTCCGAGGCGATCACCCGGCGCGGCCCGACCCTGGGGTTCGCGTCCGGCGGCGCGGACGCCGACGAGGAGGCACGGCGCGAGCAGATCCTGCGGCCGCTGCGGGAGCACTTCCGGCCCGAGTTCCTCAACCGGATCGACGAGATCGTGGTGTTCCGCCAGCTGACCTCCGAGGAACTGCGGCGGATCACCGACCTGCTCCTGGAGAGCACCCGGCGCGGACTCAAGGGGCAGAACATCTCGGTCGACTTCACCGACGCGGCCGTGGACTGGCTGGCCGAACGCGGCTACCAGCCCGAGTACGGCGCCCGGCCGCTGCGCCGCACCATCCAGCGGGAGGTCGACAACCAGTTGTCGCGGCTGCTGCTGGACGGCCGGGTCCGGGAGGGCGGACGGGTGACGGTGGACGCGGAGGGCGGGCGCCTGGCGTTCCGTACGCAGGAGACACCGGCACCCGAGCTGTGAGCGGGAAGGGGCGCCCCGGGCGGGGCGCCCCTTCGTGTGTCTAGCGCGCCGGACGGACCACCATCGCCGATCCGCCGCCCCGGCGGACCTTCTCCGCCGCCGCGAGCCACGTGCCGTCCGGCAGCCGCTGGACGGCCGTGGCCGCGCCGATCTCCGGGTTCTCCCGGAACGAGTGCCCGATGGCTTCCAGGCGCTGCCTGACCCCACTGTCGTACAGGCCGGGTTCGAGGTCCGTCCGCTCCGTGTTGCGCTGGCTGGCGCGCGGCGCGGCGATCGCGTCGACCAGGGGCAGTCCGCGGTCGAGGAAGCCGGTGAGGGTCTGCAGCACGGTGGTGATGATGGTCGAGCCGCCGGGTGAGCCGAGTGCCACCACCGGCCGGTCGTGCCGGTCGAGCACGATCGTCGGCGAGATCGACGACCGGGGGCGCTTGCCGGGACCCGGCAGGTTCGGATCGTGCACCGCCGGGTCCGCCGGGGCGAAGGAGAAGTCCGTCAGCTCGTTGTTGAGCAGGAAGCCGCGGCCGGGCACGGTGATGCCGCTGCCGCCGGTCTGCTCGATGGTGAGGGTGTAGGCGACGACGTTGCCCCACCGGTCGGCGGTGGTGAGGTGGGTGGTGTTCTCTCCCTCGTACGTCGTGGGGGCGGCCTCGCCGCCGGCCCCGCAGGGCTCCGGGGCACGCGGGTCGCCGGGCGCGAGCGGGCTGGTGAGGACGGCGTCGTCCCGGATGAGGCACGCGCGCGCGTCGGCGAACCGCTGGGAGAGCAGTCCCTTCGTCGGTACGTCCTCGAAGGCGGGGTCGCCGACCCAGCGCCCCCGGTCCGCGAACGCGATGCGGCTCGCCTCGATGAAGCGGTGCAGGTACTGGGCCTCGCTCGCCTCGGAGAGGTCGGTGCGCTCCAGGATGTTGAGCGCCTCGCCGACCGTCGTGCCGCCGGAGGAGGAGGGCGCGACGGAGTAGACGTCCAGGCCGCGGTAGGAGGTCTTCGTGGGGGCCTGGGACCTGACGCGGTAGGCGGCGAGGTCGCGTTCGGACAGCTCGCCGGGCCGGGCGTGCCAGCCGGAGTCCGGGTCCACGGGCGGCTTGCCGACCGTGGCGACGACGTCCCGGCCGATGTCGCCCCGGTACAGGGCGTCGACGCCCTCGCGGCGCAGCTCCTCGTACGTGCGGGCCAGGTCGGGGTTCTTGAAGGTGGAGCCGACGACCGGGAGCCGCCCGCCGGGGAGGAACAGCTCGGCCGTGTCGGGGAAGTGGCGGAAGCGGGTCTCGTTGGCGGCGGTCTGGGCGCGGAAGGTCCCGTCGACGGTGAAGCCGTCGCGGGCGAGGCGTTCGGCGGGTTTCAGGACCGTGCTCAGGCCTCGCCTGCCCCACGTGTCGAGCGCCCGCTGCCAGGTGGCGGGGGTGCCGGGGGTGCCGACCCCGAGTCCGCTGCTGACGGCCTCGGCGAACGGGATCGGCTCGCCGTTCTCCAGGAACAGTCCGGAGTCGGCGGTCAGCGGGGCCGTCTCGCGGCCGTCGAGGGTGTGCACGGTGCGGGACCGGGCCTCGTAGTAGACGAAGTAGCCTCCTCCGCCGACGCCGGCCGAGTAGGGCTCGGTGACGCCGAGCGCGGCGGCCGTGGCGACGGCCGCGTCGACGGCGTTGCCGCCCTTCCTCAGGATCTCGATCCCGGCGGCGGAGGCGTCGGCGTCGACGCTGGAGACCGCGCCGCCGTGGCCGACGGCCACCGGGACCTTGGGTGTGTGCCGGGAGGGCGCCTCGTGCGGGGCTGTCGGCGGGGCCGCCCCCACCGACAGCACGGCGGCACCGACCGCCAGGACTGCGAGACTCCGTGCGACAGGACGACGCATCCTCACCTCCGGTGAACGGCTGTCCGCGCAGCCTAGTTGGTCGGCATGCTCCCGTCAGGGATGCCGGGGGGCGTGCCGTCCGGCCGTTCCGGTGGCCCCTGTGCCCTGCGCCTCGAACAGGGGTTTGTGTGGGCCCGCTAGCATGCGCGCCCATGACTGACGACGTGCGCGACATCGTTCTGGGCGTGGTGGCCGCCGGCATCAGCGCCGCGCTGGGCTGGATCGCCCGTACCCACCTGTGGCGGCGCAGGCTCCGGCGCAAGCAGGCGTTCTTCGGCCTGCCGGACAACTCCGAGTCGCTGCTCGTCGTCAACCGCGACCCGGCGGCGGCGGAACCGGCGGTGCACCGCTTCGACGTGTTCGCGCTGCTCGAGCTCTCCGCGCTGGTCAAGGAGTGCGGGGCGCACGTCCGGGTGGTCACCCAGGACGCGGCCCACCAGGGCTTCGGCGAGCGGACCGAGTTCTGTGTGGGCGGGCCGGGGTCCAACCGGCGGATGCTGGCCCACATGGCGGCCATGCTGCCGGGGGTGCGGGTCAACGTCGATCCGGAGCCGGGCCCGGACCGGGGCGCCTTCCAGATAGGCGCCGAGCGCTACCGCATGGACCCGGGCGTCACCGAGTACGTCCTGCTGGCCCGGCTGACCGCCGGTGAACGGCGTGAGACGCGGCCGGTGTTCCTGTTCTGCGGCCAGCGCGCCATCACCAACCAGGCGGCCACCCGCTACCTCGCCCGACACCACGAGCGGCTGGCCCGCACGTACGGCTCGACATCGTTCGTCCTGCTGCTGAAGGTGATCAGTTCGCAGGCGTACGGCCCCGACATGGTGGAACTGGTCGCGGATGTGACGAGGGCCGCGCGGACCGCACTGCCGGCCGCCGCGCCGCGCACCGGTCACCGGGCGGACTGACGCCGTTCGGCACCACCCGTCCGGCGCGCAGCTGACCTTCTCCCCGCCGGCGGGCGACCCGTCGGGGTCGCGTCCGCCGCGCGAACAGTGATCTCCGGCTGCCGCCGGACGGGACTGGCCGTTGGTGCTCCGCCGCCCCGTGGACGCGGGACGGTGGGCCCCCTCCCGGTGGCGGCGTCCCCGCTCCTGGAGCGGGGTCCCCTCCCCCACCGGGATGAAGGGACCATCGTAGTCGAGGTCCGGGCGGGTGGGTCCAGGGGTGTCACCCCGACCGGCGTCCGGGGGCCCCGGAGCGGTCGCCGACGTCCCGGCGGCTCGACCGGCGGGGCGCCGGGCGCGCCCGCCCCCCTTCGTCCCCGGCGGCGCGGTGACCGCCGCGCCCCCTCCGGGCGGGACCGGTCCGCGGGCCGGACGGTCTCACGCCTCCGCGACCTCCGCGTACAGCTGTGACAGCTCGGGCACCCCGCTGGCCGCCCACGCGTGTCCGGCCTCCACGACGTCGAACTCCCGGCCGGAGGTGAGCCGTACGACCGGCTGGCCGTCGGCGCGGATCCCCCAGGCGGCCCCCGGCACGGTGTGCACGACGACGGTGCCGAGATACAGTCCGGCGTCGTTGCCCAGCCAGTTCGAGGTCTCCTCGTCGTCCCGCCAGCGCGGCACCAGTTGGTCCAGCGCCTCCAACGAGGCCGGGGAGTCGTCGAGTCGGACGCCCGCCCGGTCGGCCTGGGAGCGCAGGAGTTCGCACTCGGCGAGGAGTTCCGCGATCCCTTCGGGACCGGGAAACCCCGTCTTCCGGCGCCGGCCGCCCAGGAAAGGGATGTTCATGCCGCCAGCCTGTCATCCGCACCGTGTCGCGCACCACAGGCGCGCGGGATCCGGCGACGGCCGGCGCCACGCCTACAGGTCGAGGTCCACCACGACCGGCGCGTGGTCCGAGGCGCCCTTGCCCTTGCGCTCCTCACGGTCGACGTAGGAGTCCGTGACCGCCTTCGCGAAGGGCGCGTTGCCGTACACCAGGTCGATGCGCATGCCGCGGTTCTTGGGGAAGGCGAGCTGGCGGTAGTCCCAGTACGTGAAGGGGTGGTCGTACTTGAGGGGACGCGGGACCACGTCGGAGAGCCCGGCCTCGCGCAGGGCGGCGAGGGCCGCGCGCTCGGCGGCGGTGACGTGGGTGGAGCCCTCGAAGACGGCCCGGTCGAAGACGTCGTCGTCGGTCGGCGCCACGTTGTAGTCGCCCAGGACCGCGAACGGGCGGCCGCCCGCCGCGTCACCGGCCACGGCGGCCCTCAGCGCCTCGAACCACTGGAGCTTGTACGCGTAGTGGGGGTGGTCCACCTCGCGTCCGTTGGGCACGTACACCGACCAGACGCGGACCGGGCCGCAGGTCGCGGAGACGGCGCGGGGTTCGACGGAGCCGTCGTAGCCGGGGTCGCCCGGCAGGCCCTTGACGACGTCCTCCAGGCCGACGCGGGAGAGCACCGCCACCCCGTTCCACCGGCCGGTGGCGTTCACCGCCGACTCGTAGCCCAGCTCGCGCAGCTCCTCCACCGGGAACCTCTCCTCGGCGACCTTGGCCTCCTGGAGGCACAGCACATCCGTGCCGCTGCTCTCCAGCCAGGCCAGGAGCCGCGGCAGGCGGGCGGTGATCGAGTTCACGTTCCAGGTCGCGATGCGCATGTCCCCCAACCTACCCGGCGCCTGTGACAACGCCCGCCCGCCGCTCGCCGGCCCGCAGCTCGGCGGCTCACAGCTCGGCGGAGCCCCCCGGCGCGAGCCGCAGGTGCTCCGAACCGCCGAGGGCGCCGATCTGGCGGTCGTAGATCGGGCGGGCGAGGTCGGTGAGGAGGGCGTCGTGGATGTCGTAGGCGCGCTGCGGCCTCACCTCGCGGACGTAGTCGATCACCTCGGAGATCTTGTTCCAGGGGGCCATGACCGGCAGCATCAGCGTCTCGACCGGCCGGTCGGGGACGGTGAGCGCGTCGCCGGGGTGGAAGAGCTTCCCGTCGTCGACGAGGTAGCCGACGTTGGTGACGCGCGGGATGTCCGGGTGGATCACCGCGTGGAGTTCGCCGTGGACCTGGACGTCGAAGCCGGCGGCGGTGAAGGTGTCGCCGTGGCCGACGGTGTGCACGCGGCCCGGGAAGGCCGCCGAGAGCTGTTCCGCGACCGACTTCAGCGTCCAGATCCCGGCGGCCGGGTTGGCCTCCAGCGCGGCCCGCAGCCGGCCCTCGTCGAAGTGGTCGGGGTGCTCGTGCGTGACCAGGACGGCGTCCGCGCCGAGGGCCGCGTCCTCCTCGCTGAACATCCCGGGGTCGAGGACGAGGACGCGTCCGTCCTTCTCCAGGCGGACGCAGGAGTGCGACTTCTTCGTGAGCTTCATGATCCCATCCTGCACCCGTCCCGTTCACGGCCGCGCGGAACGCCCACGGCGGGCTCACTCCTGGGGCGTGGTCTCCTCGCGGACGACCTGCTGGGCCACCCGGAAGGCGCTGTTCGCCGCCGGGACGCCGCAGTAGACGGCCGTCTGGAGCAGCACCTCCTTGATCTCGTCCGGGGTGAGCCCGTTGCGCAGCGCGGCCCGGGTGTGGACGGCGAGCTCCTCCAGGTGGCCGCCGGCGACGAGCGCGGTGAGGGTGACGCAGCTGCGGGTGCGCCGGTCGAGCCCGGGCCGGTTCCAGACCTCTCCCCAGGAGTAGCGGGTGACGAGTTCCTGGAAGTCGCCCGAGAAGTCGTCGGCCCCGGCCAGCACCCGGTCGACGTGCGCGTCGCCCAGCACCTCCCGGCGGACCTTGAGCCCGGTGTCGTACGGGTCGGACCTGCCGTGGGTGCGCTGCGGTGCGGCGGGCGGGGCGATCTCGGCGACGGGCGCGGGCTGCGGCGGGGCGGCGGACGCCGGCTGCAGGGCCGCGGGCAGGACGGTCTGCCCGGTGACGGGCTCGAAGGCGGGCTGCCAGGCGGTGGAGAAGTGCCGCACCAGCAGATCGGTGACGGCGGCCGGCTGCTCCACCGGCACCAGGTGGGAGGCTCCGGGCACGACGGCGAGCCGGGCGTCCGGGATCCCGGCGACCAGCGTGCGGGCCTCGGCGGGGCCGGTGACCTGGTCCTCGGAGCCGACCAGCACCAGGGTGGGCGCGCCGACGCTGCCGAGTCCGGCCCGCGCGTCGAACGAGGCGAGCGCCTCGCAGGCGGCGATGTAGCAGCCGGGGTCGGTGGTGCGCACCATCTGCACGGCCCACTCGGTGATCGCCGGCTGGGCGGCGGCGAACCCGCCGGTGAACCAGCGCTCCGGCGCGGAGCGGGCGATGGGGTCGAGCCCGTTGGTCCGGACGATCACACCGCGCCGGCGGAACTCGTCCGCCGTGCCGAAGCGGGGCGAGGCGGCGATCAGCGCGAGGGAGGCGAGGCGCTCGGGGTGGCGCAGGGCCAGCTCGATCCCCACGGCGCCGCCGAGCGCGCAGCCCGCGTAGCCGAAGCGCTGCACGCCGAGCCCTTCGAGGGTGGCGAGCAGCCGCGTGGTGAGGTCGGCGACGGAGCCCGCGGGGTGGGCGGGGGCGCCTCCGTGTCCCGGCAGATCGAACCGGAACACACGCCACTGCTTCGTCAGTTCGGGAACCTGCCGGTCCCACATGTGCCAGGTGGTGCCCAGTGAGGGACCGAGGATCAGGACCGGGGCCTCCTCCGGCCCGTCAAAGCGGTATTGCAGGGTGTTCGGCGGTGTCTCACTCACGCCCCAGACCCTCTCACGTCTCACGGACGCCCCTGTAACGCGGGGGCGCGGGGAGCCGGTCTGACCAGGTCGAAGACCGCGCGGGCGGCACAGTGTTCGAGGCATCGGGTGATCTCACGCCGGGTCCTGCCCTCCTGGGTGCGGCGTTCGCGGTACGCCTGGGTGCGCGGGTCGTGGCGCAGGCGGGTGAAGACGATGCGGTGCAGGGCGGCGTCGGCCTGCCGGTCGCCGTGGTCGAGCCGGCGCGTGTTCCGGCGGCCGGAGGAGCATTCGATGGGGCTGACTCCGCACAGGGCGGCAAAGGACGCCTCGGTGTTCAGCCGTTCGGGATCGTCCCCATGGTGATCAGGGGAGTGACGGCGCTGTCCGGACCGATGCCCACCGGTACGGGCAACTGGGGGGCGTGGTGCTCGACGAGCCGGGTCAGGCGTTGGTTCAGCTCGTCGATCCACGTGGTGAGCTGTTCGATGCGCCCGGCGGGCATGCGTGACGTCATGTGGGTGGCCCGGGTCACCGTGCCCTCGTCTCCCCCACGTCCCCAGCAGACGGCGGGCCGGCCGCCTTTGAGCCGGGCGGGCTCCCGCGGCGATCCGCGCCCTCGGTGCTCAGGCCCACTGCTGAAGGCCTACGGTGGCCGCCAGGTCCAGCTTGCTGCGGGCGTCCGTGTCGGGGCGTGGCAGAAAGACCACGAGGCGCAGGTCCGCGGGCCGGATCGTCAGGACGCTGGACTCGAGGGCGATCTCGCCGACCAGAGGGTGCACGACGATCTTGCGCGCACTCTGGTGGTCGCCCACGGTCGGCCGGGCCCACAACGACAGGAAGCGGGGGAGACGACGCAGCTTCGTGACGAGCGCCGCCAGGGAAGGGTCCGACGGATAACGGCCGGTGGTTGCACGCAGGTCGGAGACGAGAGAGCTCTCGAACGCGTCCCGTTCGTCCTCGGTCAGCCGCATCCGTCCGGGATTCGGCCCGAACTGGGACAGCATGAGGTTGCGGCCGTCATCGTCGGTGGAAGTCGGGTCACCGAAGGTCGCCGCAAAAAGTGGGTTCCAGTGCAGCAACTGCCAGGCAGCGCTGTAGACAGCCAGCGGGTTGACGGCGAGTTGCTCCATCAGCCGGTGCAGGTTCGCCGGGATCAGCAGAGGAATCCGGTCCGGTCCCGCGGCGTGGCCGGCCAGGCGCATGAGGTGTGCTTGTTCCTCGTCGGACAGTTGGAGCACACGGGCGAGGGCCGTGCAGACCTGAGGAGAGGGGGTGAGGGAGCGGCCCTGTTCCAGGCGTTCCACGTACTCGGCGGAGATTCCGGCCAGCATCGCCAGCTCGCCGCGTCGCAGGCCTGCGACGCGGCGGGGGGAGTTGTGAGGGATTCCGACGGCCTCCGGGGTCAGGCGCTCGCGCCACGCACGCAGGACTTGTCCGAGTTCGCTCATGTCCCCATGTTCCCTCATCTTCTGCCGTCCCAGGGTGGTACTGGCGGTACGACGAAGATCTGTGCCTTCCGGCAGGGCCGGGGCGATTACAGGATCGACGCATGAACACCATCGCGCAGCACTGGATCAACGGACGGTGGACCGGCTCCGGCTCGGTTCTGGAATCGGTCAGCCCGGCCGACGGCACGGTGGTCGGCTCGTTCTACGACGGTGGCGAGGCGGAGGCCTCGGCCGCCGTGGACGCCGCCGCCGCCGCGTTCGAGACCA
>NZ_JBEORT010000094.1:0-27322 GCF_040302425.1 Streptomyces sp. NPDC126497 | reverse complement strand
CACGTCGATGGGGCGGCCACCCGAATTCGGGTGGCCGCCCCATCGACGTGTGCGCGGACTCCGGTCGGCCGAGGGCCTTGCCGGGGAGTTCGGCCTTCGCGCCCAGCTCCACGGGCTTGTCCATGCTGTGCCGTCCCGGGGGTGACCCCCGGACCCCCGGCCGGGGGTGTCGCCGGTGGCGGGAGGGTCAGCCGAGGGCCTTGCCGGGGAGTTCGGCCTTCGCGCCCAGCTCCACGAGCTTCTCCATGAAGTTCTCGTAGCCGCGGTTGATCAGGCCGATGCCGTGGACGCGGGAGGTGCCCTGGGCGGCGAGGGCGGCGATGAGGTAGGAGAAGCCGCCGCGCAGGTCGGGGATGACCAGATCCGCGCCCTGGAGCTTCGTCGGGCCCGAGACGACCGCCGAGTGCAGGAAGTTGCGCTGGCCGAAGCGGCAGTCGGAGCCGCCCAGGCACTCGCGGTACAGCTGGATGTGAGCGCCCATCTGATTGAGCGCGGAGGTGAAGCCGAGCCGGGACTCGTAGACCGTCTCGTGGACGATGGACAGGCCCGTCGCCTGGGTCAGCGCCACCACCAGCGGCTGCTGCCAGTCGGTCTGGAAGCCCGGGTGCACGTCCGTCTCCAGCGCGATGGACTTCAGCTGCCCGCCGGGGTGCCAGAAGCGGATGCCCTCGTCGTCGATCTCGAAGGCGCCGCCTACCTTCCGGTAGGTGTTCAGGAACGTCATCATCGAGCGCTGCTGGGCGCCGCGGACGTAGATGTTGCCCTCGGTCGCCAGCGCGGCGGACGCCCAGGAGGCGGCCTCCAGGCGGTCGGGCAGGGCGCGGTGGGTGTAGCCGCCGAGCTTGTCCACGCCGGTGACGCGGATCGTCCGGTCGGTGTCCATCGCGATGATGGCGCCCATCTTCTGCAGGACGCAGATCAGGTCCTCGATCTCCGGCTCCACCGCCGCGTTGGACAGCACGGTGACGCCCTCCGCGAGGACCGCCGTCAGCAGCACCTGCTCGGTCGCGCCGACCGAGGGGTACGGCAGCCGGATCTTGGTGCCGCGCAGCCGCTGCGGGGCCTCCAGGTACTGGCCGTCCGCCCGCTTCTCGATGGTCGCGCCGAACTGCCGCAGCACGTCGAAGTGGAAGTCGATGGGCCGGCCGCCGATGTCGCAGCCGCCCAGACCCGGGATGAACGCGTGCCCGAGCCGGTGCAGCAGCGGGCCGCAGAACAGGATCGGGATCCGCGAGGACCCGGCGTGGGCATCGATGTCAGCGACGTTGGCGCTCTCCACGTACGTGGGGTCGAGCACCAGTTCGCCGGGCTCCTCGCCCGGACGGACCGTCACGCCGTGCAGCTGCAGCAGCCCCCGTACGACCCGGACGTCACGGATGTCCGGGACGTTGCCCAGACGGCTCGGTGCGCTGCCCAGCAGCGCGGCGACCATGGCCTTCGGTACGAGGTTCTTCGCACCGCGGACACGGATCTCGCCCTCCAGCGGGGTGCCGCCGTGGACAAGCAGGACATCGTCGTTGACGGTCATGAATCTCGCGTTCCGTGGGAGTGGGGCAGGGGCCAGAAGGGAAAGGGTAGTCGCCTCCGACCCCCCTTCCGTAAGCCCGGAGAGGGCCCTGGAGCGTCATGGATCCGTCACAACACGCAGGGTTCCGCGACGGGTACGCGGGGTCACCGCCCCCCTCGGGCGCCGGGGACGCCCCCGTCCGCCCTGAGCTGCGTTCACTCCCGTACCCCGTTGCCTCCCCACGCGGGAGCGAGATGCGGGATCATGTCTGGCATGACCGAGGTGTCCTCGCTCACAGGGCGGTTGCTCGTGGCCACTCCCGCCCTGGCGGACCCGAACTTCGACCGTGCGGTGGTGCTCCTCCTCGACCACGACGAGGAGGGTTCCCTCGGCGTCGTCCTCAACCGGCCGACCCCGGTGGACGTGGGCGACATCCTGGAGGGCTGGGCGGACCTGGCCGGCGAGCCGGGTGTCGTCTTCCAGGGCGGCCCGGTGTCGCTGGACTCGGCCCTCGGGGTCGCCGTCGTCCCCGGCGGGACGGAGGGGGAGGCCGCGCCGCTGGGCTGGCGCCGGGTGCACGGCGCGATCGGGCTGGTCGACCTGGAGGCCCCGCCGGAGCTGCTCGCCTCCGCCCTCGGCTCGCTGCGGATCTTCGCCGGGTACTCCGGCTGGGGCCCCGGCCAGCTGGAGGACGAGCTGGCGGACGGCGCCTGGTACGTCGTGGAGTCGGAACCCGGGGACGTCTCCTGCCCGTTCCCGGAGCGGCTCTGGCGCGAAGTGCTGCGCCGCCAGCGCAACGAGCTGGCGATGGTGGCCACCTATCCGGACGACCCTTCGCTCAACTGATGCGGGTGAGCTTCAGTACCCTTGGCTCCTATGAGCACTCTTGAGCCCGAGCGCGGGACTGGTACGGGGACCCTCGTCGAGCCGACGCCGCAGACCTCCCACGGCGACGGTGACCACGAGCGCTTCGCCCACTACGTCCAGAAGGACAAGATCATGGCGAGCGCCCTCGACGGGACACCCGTCGTGGCGCTGTGCGGCAAGGTGTGGGTGCCCGGCCGCGACCCGAAGAAGTACCCGGTGTGTCCCATGTGCAAGGAGATCTACGAGTCCATGGGCGCCGACGGCGACGACAAGGGCAAGGGCGACAAGTAGTCCGCGCCCTCCCCTCCGTCGGTCCGGTCCCCTCCAGGCCCCCGGGGCGCGCTTCGCGCGCCCCGGGGGCCTCGTGCGTGGGCCGGGGCCGCCCCGCTCCGGGCCGGTGAACCCGGCCGGTCGCGGCACTGGCCCCGGATGCGTTGTGCGGAGCAGAATCACCATTGCGCGTGCCGCAACGCGCTCGGGGGGTCTGTGAAGGTGTCCGCACCACTGGTGAGCCGGGACGGGACATCCCGGGGGATCCCGCGCGCCGGCCCGCTCGTCCCGCCGGGCGCCGTGGCCCCGTGGTCACCGGCGTGCCCTCCCCCTCTCCGCCGGGAACGGTCCTCCGTTCGCCGTCCCCTCCGCCGTCGGCGGCCCCCGCGGTGGGTTCCGCCGGTGGCGCCGCCGGTCCTCCCCGTGCTTCCTCGTACCCGTACAGCGGCGTCCGGTCCCCGGACCGGGCGGCGCGGTGAAGGAGTGACGTGACCGAACTGATCCCAGCGCCCCGCAGTGTCGTCGCCGGTTCCGGCGAGGTGCGGCTGACGGCGCGCTCCCGGCTCTTCGCGGATGACGGGACGGAGGGCGTCGGCCACTGGCTCCGCGCCGTCCTCCGGCAGGCGACCGGACTGCCGCTGCGCGAAGGGCGGGAACCCGACGGCGCGGACGAGGACGGCATCGGGCTCCGGCTCGGCCCCGGGCTGGGCCCGGAGGAGTACCGCCTCGTCAGCGACCGGAACGGCGTCCTCGTCGAGGGCGGCACCGCGGCCGGTGTCTTCCGGGGCGCCCAGACGCTGCGACAGCTCCTCGGCCCCGAGGCGTTCCGCAGGGCCCCGGTCCGCCGCGACCGGGTCTGGGCGGTGCCGCACGTCACGATCGAGGACTCCCCCCGCTTCCGCTGGCGCGGACTGATGCTCGACGTCGCCCGGCACTTCATGCCCAAGGAGGGGGTGCTGCGCCAACTCGACCTGATGGCGGCGCACAAACTCAACGTCCTGCACTTCCACCTGACGGACGACCAGGGCTGGCGCATCGAGATCCAGCGGTACCCGAAGCTCACCGGGACCGGTTCCTGGCGCGCCCGGACGAAGCTCGGGCACCGTGCGTCACCGCTGTGGGACGACAGGCCGCACGGCGGTCACTACACCCAGGACGACATCCGCGAGATCGTCGCCTACGCCGCCGAGCGGCACATCAGCGTCGTCCCCGAGATCGACGTGCCCGGGCACTCGCAGGCCGCCATCGCCGCGTATCCGGAACTCGGCAACTCCGACGTCGTCGACACCGCCTCCCTCACCGTCTGGGACACCTGGGGGATCAACCCGAACGTACTCGCCCCCACGGACCACACCCTGCGCTTCTACGAAGGGGTGCTCGAGGAGGTCCTGGAACTCTTCCCCGCGGACGCCGGCCCCTTCTCGCCGTTCGTGCACATCGGCGGCGACGAGTGCCCCAAGGACCAGTGGCGCGAGTCGGACGCCGCACGGAAGAGGATCGGCGACCTCGGACTCGCCGACGAGGACGCGCTCCAGTCCTGGTTCATCGGCCACTTCGACACGTGGCTCGCCGCGCGGGGACGCCGGCTGATCGGCTGGGACGAGATCCTGGAGGGCGGTCTGGCCCCCGGCGCGGCGGTGTCCTCCTGGCGCGGCTACTGCGGCGGGGTCGCCGCCGCCCGCGCGGGGCACGACGTGGTCATGTGCCCCCAGCAGTACGTGTACCTGGACTACCGTCAGGACGCGGGCCCCGACGAGCCGGTGCCGATCGGGTACGTGCGCACCCTGGAGGACGTCTACCGGTTCGAGCCCGTGCCGTCGGAGCTGACCGGCGAGGAGGCCGCGCGGGTGCTGGGCACCCAGGCCAACGTGTGGACCGAGGTGATGGAGGACCAGGGGCGGGTCGACTACCAGATGTTCCCCCGGCTCGCCGCGCTCGCCGAGGTCGCCTGGAGCGACCTGCCCGCCCCCGCCGACCGGGACTTCGCCGGCTTCGAACGGCGGATGGCCGCCCACTACCGGCGCCTGGACGCCCTCGGGGTCGCCTACCGCCCGCCCGCCGGACCGTTGCCCTGGCAGCGGCGCCCGGGCGTGCTGGGGCGCCCGCTCGACGGGCCGCCGCCGCACGGGTAACCCGCTCCCCCCGGGTCCCGGTGCGGGCGGACCGCTCCGTGCCGGGACCCGAACGGCGTGCGCGCACCCGTTCGCCCCCCGTCGAACAGGTCACGCGAAATGGGTGCGAAAGCCACCGAAGAGTGACGATCCCGAGCGTACCGGTGAGGGTGGAGGAAACCGGAGCCGTCCGGGGTGAGGTGGGCGAACGCCTCCTAGCGGACCCCCGTCCTCGGCACCTGTCAAGATGTGCCAGAGTTGCCACGTCCGCCCTGTCAGCACGTACCGTACGGCGCACAGGTGGGACCAGGTGGGGCAGCGGGAAGGGGCAGCCGGTTTTGAGCACGCACACACCGCAGGCGGCGCAGGCCGTGACGCTGCCCACGACACTCGACGAGGCGGTGGCGGCACTCACGGCGACGCCCGCCGCCGTGCCCGTCGCGGGCGGCACCGACCTGATGGCCGCCGTCAACTCCGGGCAGCTCAGGCCCGCCGCGCTGGTCGGCCTCGGCCGGATCAGCGAGATCCGCGGCTGGCAGTACCTGGACGGACACGCCCTGCTCGGCGCCGGGCTCACCCACGCGCGCATGGGCCGCCCCGACTTCGCCGCCCTCATCCCGGCGCTCGCCGCCTCCGCGCGGGCCGCCGGACCGCCGCACATCCGCAACGCGGGCACCCTGGGTGGCAACATCGCCTCCGCCGCCCCCACCGGGGACGCGCTGCCGGTGCTGGCCGCGCTGGAGGCGACGCTGATCATCGCGGGTGCGGGCGGGGTCCGCCGCGAGCTCCCGGTGTCGCACCTGCTGGCCGGGATGGACCTGTTGCGCCCGGGCGAGCTCATCGGCTACGTGCGCGTGCCGCTGCTGCACGCCCCCCAGGTCTTCCTGAAGGCGACCGGCCGCACCGGCCCCGGCCGCGCGGTCGCCTCCGTCGCCCTGGTGCTGGACCCGGCCCGCCGCGGGGTGCGCTGCGCGGTGGGCGCCATCGCGCCGATGCCGCTGCGGCCCCTGCAGGCCGAGCAGTGGGTCGCGCAGCTCATCGACTGGGACAACAACCGCGCGATCGTGCCCGAGGCACTGAGCGCGTTCGGGGAGTACGTCGCCGCGGCCTGCATCCCCGACGCCGCACCCGGCGAGGACGGCACCGTCCCACCGCTTCCACCCGCGGTACTGCACCTGCGGCGCACCGTCGCCGCGCTGGCCCGACGAGCACTGGGGAGGGCGCTGTCGTGACCGACGACCAGCACGGACAGGGCACGCCCCCGGGCGGCAGCCGCTGGGACCCGCTGCCCCAGGGCGACTACGACGACGGCGCCACGGCCTTCGTGAACCTCCCGGAGGGCGGCATCGACGCCCTCCTGGACTCCATGCAGAGCCCGCTCGCCGCGCCCGGCCACGGCTACGTGCCGCCGCAGATCACGGTCGACCCGGCGGCCGGCGCGGTCACCGACCCGGCGGCCGCCGGCTCCTGGGGCGTGCCCGGCGCGCCCGTCGACGGCGCCCGGTGGCACGACCCCGAGGCGGGCGCCGTGCCGGGGGACCGGTTCACGTACGACCCCGGCGCGGCCGGGCAGTGGTCCTTCGAGGAGCGGGCCGCGGAGAACCCGGCGCCGGGACACGACGTCACCGGCCAGTGGTCGATCCCCGTGGCCGACGGCGACCTGCCGGACGAGTCGGGCGAGTTCACCACGTCCTCCCTGGTCGAGCAGTGGGGCGGCACCCCGCCGGCCACCCTCCCGGGTGGCGCCCCGGCCCCCTGGGCGCCCCCGCAGGACATCGGCCGCCCGTGGGGACCCGGCGTGCCCGGGGTCCCGCAGGAGGAGGACCGGGAGTGGCGGGACGGCGGGCACGGCCCCGCGCCGGACGGGCGGGAGCCCGGCCCCGGGACCCGCGCCGACGACCCCGCGGCGGCCCCGCGGCCGGCCGGCGCGGACCCGCACGGCGGCCGTCCCGCGCCCGCCGCCGAACCCCTGCCGCCCGCCGAGCCCGGCAGCCCGGAGGGGGAGCCCGCGGACCAGGACGTCCACGGCGGGACCCCCGCCCGGGACACGGCCGTGCCGCCGGCCGGCGAGCACGCGCCGGAGCGGCCGGACGAGGACCCCCGGCAGGCCGGCGTGCCCCAGCCGTTCGCCGACGAGGGGTACGCGGAGCCGCGGTGGCCGTCGGCGGCGGAGACCCCCGGGGAAGCCGAGGACCCCACGGACCCCGCGGCCGGGTACCGGGAGCACCCGCACCCCGGCGCCCGGGACGGCTCGGAGCCCGCTCCCGGGACCGGCGAGGCCCCCGAGGACACCGAGGAGACGCAAGAGGGCACGGGGGCGGCCGAGAGCCTGCCGCCGGAGCCCTCGGCCCCCGCACCGGACGCGGAACCGGCGACGGAACCCGCCGCCGACGCCGGGTCCCCGGACACCGGCACGACACCCGCCGCCTCCGGCGCCGCGGACGACCCGCGGCCCCCGCACGACCCGCCCCACGACGACCACCCCCTCGCCTCCTACGTGCTCCGCGTCAACGGCGCCGACCGGCCCGTCACCGACGCCTGGATCGGCGAGTCGCTGCTCTACGTGCTGCGCGAGCGGCTCGGCCTGGCCGGTGCCAAGGACGGCTGCTCGCAGGGCGAGTGCGGCGCCTGCAACGTGCAGGTCGACGGCCGCCTCGTGGCGTCCTGCCTGGTCCCGGCCGTCACCGCGGCCGGCAGCGAGGTCCGCACCGTGGAGGGCCTGGCGCAGGACGGCCGGCCCTCGGACGTGCAGCGGGCGCTCGCCCGGTGCGGCGCCGTGCAGTGCGGTTTCTGCGTGCCCGGCATGGCGATGACCGTGCACGACCTCCTCGAGGGCAACCCGGCGCCCACCGAACTGGAGACCCGCCAGGCCCTGTGCGGCAACCTGTGCCGCTGCTCCGGCTACCGGGGCGTGGTGAACGCCGTCAAGGAGGTCGTCGCCGAACGCGAGGCGCACGCCGCGTCCGACGCGGACGACCCCGACGACACGCCGGACACGCCCCGCATCCCGCACCAGGCGGGCCCCGGCGCCGGCGGCGTCAACCCCTCGGCGTTCGGCGGTCCCGGACCCGACGAGCAGCCCCACGACCACTCCCACGGCCCGGACGGAGGCCAGGCGTGACCAACGAAGCAGCCGCCGCGCAGGCCGTGGAGGCCGCCCCCGAGCCGGAACCGCTCCCGCACGGACTCGGCGCCTCCCTCCCGGCCGCCGACGCCCGCGCCAAGACCGAGGGCACCTTCCCCTACGCCGCCGACCTGTGGGCCGAGGGGCTGCTGTGGGCGGCGGTGCTGCGCTCCCCGCACCCGCACGCGCGCATCGTCTCCATCGACACCACCCACGCGCGTGAGATGCCCGGCGTCCGCGCGGTGGTCACCCACGAGGACGTCCCCGGGAACCCGGTGCACGGCCGCGGCACGGCCGACCGGCCGGTCTTCGCCTCCGAGGTGGTGCGCCACCACGGCGAGCCCCTCGCCGCCGTCGCCGCCGACCACCCCGACACCGCGCGGATGGCCGCCGCCGCCGTCATCGTCGAGTACGAGGTGCTCGACCCGGTGACCGACCCCGAGCAGGCGTTCGAGGCCGAACCGCTGCACCCCGACGGCAACCTGATCCGGCACATCCCGCTGCGCCACGGCGACCCCGACGCGGCCGGCGACGTCGTCGTCGAGGGCCTGTACCGCATCGGCCGCCAGGACCCCGCCCCCATCGGCGCCGAGGCCGGCCTGGCCGTGCCCCGCCCGGACGGCGGCGTCGAGCTGTACCTGGCCTCCACCGACCCGCACGGCGACCGGGACACCGTCGCCGCCGTGCTCGGCCTGACACCCGATCAGGTGAAGGTCGTCGTCACCGGCGTGCCCGGCGCCACCGCCGACCGCGAGGACCGCGGCTTCCAGCTCCCGCTCGGCCTGCTGGCGCTGCGGACCGGCTGCCCGGTGAAGCTCGCCGCCACGCGCGAGGAGTCCTTCCTCGGCCACGCCCACCGCCACCCCACCCTGCTGCGCTACCGCCACCACGCCGACGCCGAGGGCAGGCTGGTGAAGGTCGAGGCGCAGATCCTGCTCGACGCGGGCGCCTACGCCGACACCTCCTCCGACGCCCTGGCCGCCGCCGTCGCCTTCGCCTGCGGCCCGTACGTCGTGCCCAACGCCTTCATCGAGGGCTGGGCCGTGCGCACCAACAACCCGCCCTCCGGCCACGTGCGCGGCGAGGGCGCGATGCAGGTCTGCGCCGCCTACGAGGCGCAGATGGACAAGCTGGCCAAGAAGCTCGGCGTCGACCCGGCGGAGCTGCGCCTGCGCAACGTGATGGCCACCGGCGACGTGCTGCCCACCGGCCAGACGGTGACCTGCCCGGCCCCGGTGGAGGAACTCCTGGAGGCGGTGCGGGACTTCCCGCTGCCGCCGCTGCCCAAGGACACTTCTGAGGACGAGTGGCTGCTGCCCGGCGGCCCCGAGGGCGCGGGCGAGCCGGGCGCGGTGCGCCGGGGCGTGGGCTACGGCCTCGGCATGGTGCACATGCTCGGCGCGGAGGGCGCCGACGAGGTGTCCACCGCCACCGTGCGCGTCCAGGACGGCGTGGCGACCGTGCTGTGCGCGGCCGTGGAGTCCGGCCAGGGCTTCTCCACCCTGGCCCGGCAGATCGTCCAGGAGACCCTCGGCGTCGACGAGGTGCACGTGGCGCCCGTCGACACCGACCAGCCCCCGGCCGGACCGGGCTGCCGCGGCCGGCACACCTGGGTGTCGGGCGGTGCGGTGGAACGCGCGGCGAAGATGGTCCGCACCCAGCTGCTGCAGCCCCTCGCGCACAAGTTCGGCATGTCCACCGAGCTGCTCCAGATCACCGACGGCAAGATCACCTCGTACGACGGCGTGCTGTCCACGACCGTCGCCGAGGAACTGGAAGGCAAGGAGCTGTGGGCCACCGCCCAGTGCCGCCCGCACCCGACGGAGCCGCTGGACGGGGCCGGGCAGGGCGACGCCTTCGTCGGCATGGCCTTCTGCGCGATCCGCGCGGTGGTCGACGTCGACATCGAGATCGGCTCGGTGCGGGTGGTGGAGCTGGCGGTCGCCCAGGACGTGGGCCGGGTGCTGAACCCGGCGCAGCTGGCCGCCCGGATCGAGGCGGGCGTGACCCAGGGCCTGGGCGCCGCGCTCACCGAGAACCTGCGCACGCCGCGCGGCCTGGTCCGCCACCCCGACCTGACCGGGTACGCCCTGCCGACCGCGCTGGACGCGCCGGACATCCACATCGTGAAGCTGGTCGAGGAACGGGACGTGGTCGCGCCGTTCGGCGCGAAGGCGGTCAGCGCGGTGCCGGTGGTGGCCTCGCCGGCGGCGATCGCCTCCGCCGTGCGGGCCGCCACGGGCCGCCCGGTCAACCGGCTGCCGATCCGTCCGCAGGCCGCGGTGGTGACCGGCGGCTGAGAGCCCCCTCCGGGCGATCCGGGCGGGAAGGCAACGCGAACGGCCCCCCGGGCGTCTTCAGTGACGGGGCGTCGGATGCGGCGCCCTCGGTCCGGGGCGTTGTCAGTGGCGCCGCGTAGTGTTCCGAACAGTGGGGGACGGCTGCGGGCCCGGAAGGGGTCCGGTCCGTCCTGCCCGGGGCGGGGCGTTCGCGGGCCCGGGACCGAGCACACGTATCGCGGGGGAATCATGAGCACGACCGACACCGTTGTCGCGACGGCGATCACACTCACCGACGCCGACCTCGATCCCCACGTCACCCACGCGTCCACGCGGCGCTGGCTGACCGGCCCCGGACTGCCCGCCGACAGCGGCCTGTTCAGCTTCGCGGAGCTGGCCCGGCAGGGCGGTCCGCACACCGTGGCCGACTCGACCGGCGACCCCGACGGCCGGCTCTCCCCGGAGCTGCGGGACCAGCTGGTCATCGGCGGACTGCTGGGCCCGGCCGGCCTGGAGACGGAGTCGGTGCTGCTCGACGGGGCGACCGGCGAGGTCTCCACGACGTTCCTCTTCCACGACCGCCCCGACCTGATGGACCGCCGCCCGCTCGCCCCGTCCCTGCCGACGCTGGTGCGGTTCGCCGCGGCCACGGACGAACTGGCGGGACTGCGCGGCCAGTTCGCCGCCTACGCGGGCCGGTACGGCACCAAGGCTGTCGCGGAGGCCTCCCGGCAGCTGCTGGCGGTGTTCGAGGAGGGCGCGGACGGCGAGCCGGCGCCGTTCTGGAAGATGGCCGCGCTGATCAGGCCGCTGGCCCTGGTGGCGGGCCCCGGCGCGGCGTCGGGGCTGGCCCTGGACCTCCCCCTGCGCCTGCTGGACGAGGAGTTCGGCCGGGGCGGAGTGGTCCGCTTCGAGGAGGTCGACTTCCCCGCCACGCTCACGCACGAGCCGACCCGCCGCTTCCTGCGCGAGACGGGCCTGCCGGAGGACGGCTTCCTCTTCCACCTGGACACCGACCTGCCGCTGCGCACGCTCACGGAGTACTACGCCGACGACTGCGGGCTCCCCGACGACCGCCTCCCCGCCCGGGCCGAGTGCCTGGTGCGCCTCGGGCACCTGATCGAGGACACCGCCCTGGTCGTCGACGGCGCCACCGGAGCGGTCCACAGCTGGAGCGAGCCGGACTCCGTCCTCTCGCCCCTGAACACGGACGTCTCCACCCTCGCCTTCACCCTCTGGCTGCTGCACCGCGAGCACGCCGTCGACGAGGCGTCGGGCCACGCGCTGACCAGCGACACCTACGACCAGCTGGCGCTGACGATGCTCCAGGTCCTGTCCTGCGTCGACCCGACGGGCACCACCGCCGACACCGACTGGCACTACTGGACGGAGCTCTTCCAGGACGAGGCGGGCGGGGTGCTCTGAGCCGGCGGTCCGCCGGTCAGGACGGTCCGGCGGCGGCCAGGGCGGCGGAGGGGCGGATGCGCTGACGCACGGTTGTTCTCCTCGTCGGAGCGGGAACGGCAGGGCATGTCCTGGACAACCGGAGGCCGCCCAGGGTTGTGCCGCCGTCCGCCCCGACGGAGGACGGGGAGACCGTGCCGGGGCGGGGTGCTTCGTAGGGAGGCGGTGGTGGGAATCGGATCCGTGTGACTCCCCGCGGGCGGAGCTCGCCGGTGGACGCGGTGCGGGCGACTCCCTGGGCCGCTCGGGCACCCGGCCGCGTCCGGGGGCGGGGCGCTTCGGGAGCGCCCCGCCCCCGGAGGGAGGCCGTGGCGGGAATCGAACCCGCGTAACTCGCTTTGCAGGCGAGTCCCTGGGCCACTCGGGCACACGGCCGCGTCGGGGGCGGGGCGCCGTGCGGCGCCCCGCCGTTCCGAACCGGTGGGACGACCGTACGGCGGGCCGGAGGCGGCGCGGAAGGGAAGCCCGGGGGCCGCAACACGACTGCCACGCGCCGTTCACGAACGGCCGTCCCGGACCTACGACCAAGGTCCCGTCGCCGTCCCGCCCCCCGACAGGAGTCATACCGGGCCGTGGCCCTTACCCTGGCGGTCATGACCGCCCCGAACCCGCGTGACACCGATGTCACCGAGCCCGTCGGCGTCCCCTCCCCGGACGCCGCCCCCGACGCGACCGTGCTGAGCGGCCCCTACCGGGCGCTGAGCACCGGCATCGTCTCCGTGGTGCTGCTGATCGCCTTCGAGGCGACGGCGGTCGGCACGGCGATGCCGGTGGCGGCGCGGGAGCTGGACGGGGTGCCGTTGTACGCGTTCGCGTTCTCGGGGTACTTCACGACCAGCCTGTTCGGCATGGTGCTGTCCGGCCAGTGGTCGGACCGGCGGGGCCCGCTCGCGCCGCTGGCCTGGGGGATCGCCTCCTTCGCGGCGGGACTGCTGCTCGCCGGGACGGCCGGGGCGATGTGGCTGTTCATCCTGGGGCGGGCCGTGCAGGGGCTCGGCGGCGGACTGGTGATCGTCGCGCTGTACGTCGTCGTCGGGCGGGCCTACCCGGAGCGGCTGCGGCCGGCGATCATGGCGGCGTTCGCGGCGAGCTGGGTGGTGCCGTCGATCGTCGGCCCGCTGGCCTCCGGGGCGGTCACCGAGCACATCGGCTGGCGCTGGGTGTTCCTCGGCATCCCGGTGCTCGTGGTGTTCCCGCTGGCGCTCGCGCTGCCGCAGATACGGCGCCTGGCGTCCGGCCCGGTGGGCGGGGACGCGCCCGCCTCCTTCGACGGCCGCCGCATCCGCCTGGCCCTGGCGATCTCCCTCGGCGCGGGCCTGCTCCAGTACGCAGCCCAGGACCTGCGCTGGATCTCCCTGCTGCCGGGCGCGCTGGGCGTCGCCCTGCTGGTGCCGGCCGTGCTCGGCCTGCTCCCGCGCGGCACGTGCCGCGCGGTGCGCGGGCTGCCCTCGGTCGTCCTGCTGCGCGGGGTCGCCGCCGGCTCCTTCATCGCGGCGGAGTCCTTCGTCCCGCTGATGCTGGTCACCCAGCGCGGCCTCAGCCCGACCCTGGCCGGCTTCTCCCTCGCGGCCGGCGGCGGCACCTGGGCGCTGGGCTCCTGGGTCCAGTCCCGGCCCCGCCTGGAGCCGTACCGGGAACGCCTGATGGTCCTCGGCATGGTCCTGGTGGCGGCGGCGATCGCGGCGGCCCCGTCCGTCCTGATCGAGGCCGTGCCCGCCTGGACGGTGGCCGTCGCCTGGGCCTTCGGCTGCTTCGGCATGGGCCTGGTGATCTCCTCCACCAGCGTGCTGCTGCTCCAGCTCTCCGCCCCCCAGGAGGCGGGCGCCAACTCCGCCGCCCTCCAGATCTCCGACGGCCTCTCCAACGTCCTCCTGCTGGCCGCGGGCGGCGCCGCCTTCGCGGCCCTGGGCGGCGGCACGGTCAGCCACGCGGCGACGGAGGCCACCGGCTCCCACCCGGCCGCCTTCGCCGCGGTGTTCCTGCCGATGGCGGCGGTGGCGCTGGCGGGGGCGTGGGTGGCGGCGCGAGTGCGGACGGAATCGGCATGACACCAAGTGGTACCGCGTAGTACCGTCACGGCATGGCCGGACTGAACCTGCGGTTTACCGACGAAGAGCTCGACGCCCTGCGTGAGCGCGCCGCTGCGGAAGGACGCAGCATGCAGGCCTTCGCGCACGACGCAGTGGTCGCGGCCATAAACGAGCATGCGCGGTTGTTCAACGAGGCGGCCGACCATGTGCTGAGGGCCAGTGCGGAGCTGAACCGGAGGCTCGCCTGATGCACCACCTCACCTTGCCCGAGCTGCTGAACCTCGCAAAGCGGCTCGGGGAGGATGCGGTGCGCGATTACGGGCTGCTGGACTCGGCCCTGGCACGTCCGCAGTCGAGCGTGTTCGGCCAGGACGCCTACCCAGACGTGTGGCAGAAGGCCGCGGCCCTGATGGAGTCCCTCGCCCGCAACCATGCCCTCATCGACGGCAATAAGCGCCTTGCCTGGTACGCGACCTGGGTCTTCCTCCACATGAACGGGCATTCGCTCGATCCGGAATTCGATGTGGACGAGGCCGAGCGGTTTGTGCTGGACGTCTGCCAGGGCGTACTGGACGTTCCCAAGATCGCATCCGAGCTGCCCCGCTTCGCGCGCTGACTGTGACCTCGGTCCCACCCTCGGGTGGGACGGCCGCGTAGCGGCGTTCGCGTCGTCGGCGCATCGGTAGGGTGGCCCGGTCGTCATCCGCAGACGTGCCGCCCGACCCCCCCTCGGAGATCGTGACTACCACCGCCAGCTCCGCGTCCCACTCGCACCACCTGTCCCCGGCCTTCCCCGGACGTGCCCCCTGGGGCACCGCCGGCAAGCTGCGCGCCTGGCAGCAGGGGGCGATGGAGAAGTACATCCAGACGCAGCCCCGGGACTTCCTGGCGGTGGCCACCCCCGGCGCCGGCAAGACGACCTTCGCGCTGACGCTGGCGTCCTGGCTGCTGCACCACCACGTCGTGCAGCAGGTGACCGTCGTCGCGCCCACCGAGCACCTGAAGAAGCAGTGGGCCGAGGCCGCCGCGCGGATAGGCATCAAGCTCGACCCCGAGTACAGCGCGGGCCCGCTCGGCAGGGAGTACGACGGCGTCGCCGTGACGTACGCCGGCGTCGGCGTGCGCCCCATGCTGCACCGCAACCGGGTCGAGCAGCGCAAGACCCTCGTCATCCTCGACGAGATCCACCACGCCGGCGACTCCAAGTCCTGGGGCGAGGCCTGTCTGGAGGCGTTCGAGCCGGCCACCCGGCGGCTCGCGCTCACCGGCACGCCGTTCCGCTCGGACACCAACCCCATCCCCTTCGTGGCGTACGAGGAGGGCGACGACGGGATCCGCCGCTCCTCCGCCGACTACACCTACGGCTACGGCTCCGCCCTCGCCGACCACGTCGTGCGTCCCGTCATCTTCATGAACTACAGCGGCAACATGCGCTGGCGCACCAAGGCCGGCGACGAGATCGAGGCGCGCCTCGGCGAGCCCATGACCAAGGACGCCGTCAGCCAGGCCTGGCGCACCGCGCTGGACCCGCGCGGCGAGTGGATGCCGGCCGTGCTGCGCGCCGCCGACCAGCGGCTCACCGAGGTCCGCAAGGGCATCCCGGACGCCGGCGCCCTCGTCATCGCCTCCGACCAGGAGTCCGCCCGCGCCTACGCCAAGCTGATCCGCGACATCACCGGCCACAAGGCCACCCTCGTGCTGTCCGACGACGCCGGCGCGTCCCGGCGGATCGACGAGTTCAGCGCCGGCGACGACCGCTGGATGGTCGCCGTCCGCATGGTGTCCGAGGGCGTCGACGTGCCGCGCCTCGCGGTCGGCGTGTACGCCACCACCATCTCCACCCCGCTGTTCTTCGCCCAGGCAGTGGGACGTTTCGTGCGGTCCCGGCGGCGCGGCGAGACCGCGTCCGTGTTCCTGCCGACCATCCCGGACCTGCTCGGCTTCGCAGGCGAGATGGAGCGCGAGCGCGACCACGTCCTCGACAAGCCCAAGAAGGAGGGCGAGGAGGACCCGTACGCCGAGTCCGAGAAGGAGATGGAGGAGGCGAACCGGGAGCAGGACGAGGACACCGGCGAGCAGGACATGCTGCCCTTCGAGGCGCTGGAGTCCGACGCCGTCTTCGACCGGGTGATGTACAACGGCGCCGAGTTCGGCATGCAGGCCCACCCCGGCAGCGACGAGGAGCAGGACTACCTCGGCATCCCCGGACTCCTGGAACCCGACCAGGTGCAGCTGCTGCTCCAGAAGCGGCAGGCCCGGCAGATCGCGCACAGCCGCAAGAAGCCGGACACCGAGGCCGACCTGCTGGAACTGCCCGCCGAGCGACGGCCCGTGGTCTCCCACAAGGAGATGATGGAGCTGCGCAAGCGGCTCAACAGCCTGGTCGGCGCGTACGTGCACCAGAGCGGCAAGCCGCACGGCGTCATCCACACCGAGCTGCGCCGGGTCTGCGGCGGCCCGCCCTCGGCCGAGGCCACGGCGGGACAGCTGCGCCAGCGGATCGAAAAGGTGCAGGAATGGGCCACGCGCATGCGGTGACCCAGGGGCGCGTATGGGGGCAAAGGGAACGACTTTCCCGGAAGGATGCCCGGATTCTGGACGGAGCCTTCCGCTCACCGGACCGGCTCGCTACTGTCCCCGCAACGCACACGCCCCGTGGCAGCGCCGCCGCGGAGCGCAGCCGTGAAGCGACTGTGCCCGGGAGACGACCGGGCCGCCGGCCGATCGGCGGCCTCTGAAGCGCGTGACCGACGGGACTCGGTGACGCATCCACCGCGAGGGGGCCGCCGACCTCACCACTGAAGGAGTGGGCGTCGTGACCGCGGAGACCTCTCAGACGCTCGACAGGGGACTGCGTGTCCTCAAGCTGCTGGCCGATACGGACCACGGGCTGACCGTCACCGAGCTTTCCCACAAACTGGGCGTGAACCGGACGGTGGTGTACCGGTTGCTCGCCACGCTGGAGCAGCACGCGCTCGTACGCCGCGACCTGGGCGGACGGGCCCGGGTCGGGCTCGGGGTGCTGAGGCTGGGCCGGCAGGTGCACCCGCTGGTGCGGGAGGCGGCGATGCCGGCGCTGCGGTCGCTGGCCGAGGACATAGGGGCGACCGCGCACCTGACGCTGGTGGACGGCGCGGAGGCGCTGGCGGTGGCCGTGGTGGAGCCGTCGTGGACGGACTACCACGTGGCGTACCGGGCGGGGTTCCGGCACCCGCTGGAGCGGGGGGCCGCGGGGAAGGCGATCCTGTCGGCCCGGCAGCAGCGGGCGGACGACCCCGGATACACGCTGACCCACGGTGAGTTGGAGGCGGGCGCGTGCGGGGCGGCCGCGCCGCTGCTCGGGGTGACCGGGGTCGAGGGCAGCGTGGGCGTGGTCATGCTGGCGGAGGTCGTCCCGGAACGGGTCGGCGCGCGGGTGGTGGACGCGGCCCGCGAGGTGGCGGAGGCGCTGCGCTGAGCCGCCCGCCCCACGGGCGGCCGAGGGCGGGGGAGGCACGGCCGCCCACGGCGGCGGCACGTTAGATTGGCCCCGTGCTCTCTCGCCTCTCGCGTCCCCAGGCCCTGGCCGTCCTGGCCGCCCCCGTGGTGGCCCTGCTCGCCACCGCCGCGTTCGCCCCGCTGCCCTTCTCCCTCGCACAGCCCGGCATGACCGCGAACGTCCTCGGCGAGGACAAGGGCACCCCGGTCATCACGATCACCGGCGCACCCGTCCGCGAGACCAGCGGGCAGCTGCGGATGACGACCATCGAGGCGACCTCACCGGACACCCGCGTCGGCCTCCCGGAGGTCGTCGACGGCTGGTTCGACACCGACCGGGCGGTCATGCCCCGTGACTCCGTCTACCCCAGCGGCGACAGCGTCAAGGAGATCGAGCGGTACAACCGCGCGCAGATGAAGGAGTCCCAGGACGAGGCGGTCCGGGCCGCCCTGGGCTACCTCGGCCGCGAGGACGACGACATCGAGGTCACCCTGGAGCTCGCCGACGTCGGCGGCCCCAGCGCCGGCCTGCTGTTCTCCCTCGGCATCGTCGACAAGCTGGACGGCGACGGCGACGGCGGCGACCTCACCGGCGGACGGATCGTCGCCGGGACGGGCACGATCGACGCGGACGGCACCGTCGGCGCGGTCGGCGGCGTCCCCCTGAAGACGCAGGCGGCCAGGCGGGACGGCGCCACCGTCTTCCTGGTCCCGAAGGACGAGTGCTCCGACGCCCGGGCCGAACTCCCCGACGGCCTGCGCCTGATCCCGGTCACCACCCTCGAAAGCGCCGTCGACGCGCTGGTCGCCCTGGAGAAGGGCACCGGGAAGGTCCCCGGCTGTTAGCCCTCCTCGACCAGCCCCTCCGCCACCATCCAGTCCAGCGCCACCTGGTGCGGGTCCTCCCCGTCGACGTCCACCTTCGCGTTGAGGTCCTGGGCCACGGTGTTGTCCAGCTTCGCCGTCACCGGGGCGAGGACGTCGGCGATGGCCGGCCACTTCTCGAACGTGTCGGTGTTGACCGTCGGCGCCGCGTTGTAGTTGGGGAAGAACCTCTTGTCGTCCTCCATCACCACCAGGTTCATGGACTTGATCCGCCCGTCGGTGGTGAAGACCTCGCCGTAGGCGCAGGCGCCCTTGGCCGTCTGGGTGTAGATGATCCCGGTGTCCATCTGCGTGACGTCGCGCGCCGGGACGTCCATGCCGTACGCCTTCTCCATGCCCGGCAGCCCGTCCGCCCGGTTGGCGAACTCGCCCTCCACGCACAGCGTCACCGCCCCCGGATCGGACGTCGCCAGCTCCGCCACCTGGGAGAGGGTCAGGGTGCGGTACCTCTCGTAGTTCGCCTGGTTCATGGCGAGGGCGTAGGTGTTGTTCAGCTTCGACGGCTCCAGCCAGGTCACCCCGTTCCTCACGTCCGCGTCCCGCACCGCCCGCCACTGCTCGCGCGGGTCCGGGATCGGCTCGCTGTTGCCCTGGTACGTGATCCACGCCGTGCCCGTGTACTCGAACCCGGCGTCCGCCTCGCCGTTGACGACCGCCTCCCGGGAGCCGACCGAGCCCTGGATGCCGGTCCGGTCGACGACCTCCGCGCCGGCCGCCTGGAAGGCGATGCCCATGATCGCGCCGAGGATCAGCTGCTCGGTGAACTCCTTCGAGGTGACGGTGAGCTTCGCGCCCTCCAGCGGCCTGCCCCGGCCGACCGTGCCCGGTTCCACGTCGTCGACCATGGGGGAGCCGCTGGTCAGCCCGCAGCCCGGGACCGCCGCCAGCAGCACCCCGGCCAGGAACAGGCGGGCCCGCCTCACGGGCCCGCCTCCAGGCCGTGCGGCCGCAGCAGCAGCTCCGCCAGGGAGGCCAGCCAGTCCACCAGCAGCGCCAGCGCGACGGTGAGGACCGAGCCCACCACCAGCACCGGCATCCGCTGGCTGGTGATCCCGGTGGTGATCAGCACGCCGAGCCCCCCGCCGCCGCCGAAGGTGGCCAGCGTCGCCGTGCCGACGTTCAGGACGAGCGCCGTCCGCACGCCCGCCAGGATGAGGGGGACGGCCAGCGGCAGCTCCACCCGGGTGAGCACGCCCAGCGGGGACATGCCGATGCCGCGCGCCGCCTCCAGCAGCGTCGGGTCGTTCGCCTTCAGACCCGCGATGGTGTTGGACAGCACCGGCAGCACGGCGTAGGCGATGATGCCGATCAGGGCCGCCCGGCGGCCGATGCCCAGCCAGATCACCAGCAGCGCCAGCAGACCGATCGCCGGGGTGGCCTGGCCCGCGTTGGCCACCGCCACCGCCACCGGCGTCGCCCTGCGGAACGTGCGGCGGGTCAGCAGGACGCCCAGCGGGATCGCGATGAGCAGCACGAAGAACGTCGAGATGACGGTGAGCTCGATGTGCTGCCACAGCGCCTTGGACACCTGCCCGTTCGACAGCGCGTTCCGGGTGAGCGCGTCCAGGTCCGCCTGCTCGAACCACAGCCACGTCGCGAGCAGCACGGCGATCAGCGCCACCGGCAGGAACGTCAGTTTCCGCCAGGTCACCCGGGGCGGCCGCACGGCCCGGGGAGCGGCCCGCGCCCCGTCCGGCGCCGCGCCGCCCCCGCCCCGGGACGCCGGTTCCCGCACCTCGTGACCGTCCTCGGGCCGCCACCCGGAGGAGCCGGAAACGGGGGCCCTCACGCCTTCGTCCCCCCGCCGGGAGCGCCGGGACCGCCGGGAGCGCCGGGGCCGTCGAAGCCCTCCTGCTCGGCGTGCGTCCGCGCGGACCGCTGCTCCTGGAGTTCGTGCCGGGCGTCCATCGCCTCCAGCCGGTCCGCCTCCAGCAGTTCGTGCACGGAGTTCATCAGCGTCTCCACGTCCACGACGCCCTCGTACGCGCCGCGCCGCCCGGTGACCGGGACCCGGCCCGTGTTGTCGGTGAGCACCGCCTCCAGGGCGTCCCGCAGCGTGGCGTCCTGGGTCACCGTGTCGTGCACCAGCGTGCCCGCGCGGGCCAGGGAGCCCTCGGCGCGCACCATGTCGCCGCGCCTGAGCCACTTGTAGGGGCGGCCCCGCCGGTCGAGCACCAGGACCTCGTTGGTGCCGCCGGAGCGGAGCCTGTCGAAGATCTCCTGGAGCGGGTCGTCGACGCCCACCGTCGGGTAGTCGGTGATCCCCACGTCCCGCACCCGGGTCAGGTTCAGCCGCTTCAGCGCCGCGCCCGCGCCGACGAAACCGGAGACGAAGTCGTCGGCGGGGTTGGTGAGGATCGCCTCCGGGGTGTCGAACTGGGCGATGTGGGAGCGTTCGCGCAGCACCGCGATCCGGTCGCCGATCTTGATCGCCTCGTCGAAGTCGTGGGTGACGAAGACGATCGTCTTGTGCAGCTCCCGCTGGAGCCGGATCAGCTCGTCCTGGAGGTGGTCCCGGGTGATCGGGTCGACCGCGCCGAACGGCTCGTCCATCAGCAGCACCGGCGGGTCCGCCGCCAGCGCCCGCGCCACGCCCACCCGCTGCTGCTGGCCGCCGGACAGCTGGCGCGGGTAGCGGCCGTGGAACTCGCCGGGGTCCAGGCCGACCAGGTCCAGCATCTCCTCCACCCGGTCCCGCACCCGGGCCGCCGGCCAGCGCAGCATCCTCGGCACCAGCGCGATGTTCTGCGCCACCGTCATGTGCGGGAACAGCCCGCTGGCCTGGATCGCGTACCCGATCGTGCGGCGCAGCCGCACCGGGTCCATGCCGGTGACGTCCCGGCCGCCGATGCGGATCCGGCCGCCCGTCGGCTCGATCAGCCGGTTGACCATCTTCAGGAGGGTGGACTTCCCGCACCCCGACGGGCCGACGAGGATCACCGTCTCGCCCGCCCTGATGTCCATGCTGACGCTGTCGACGGCCGGCAGCGCACTGCCCGGGTACCGCTTGGTCAGGCCCTCCAGCTCGATGGTCGCCCCGACCGACCGGGGCGCCGTCCCGGACGCACCGGGACCGGACGGACCGGGACCGGACGGACCAGGACCGGACGGACCGGGGCCGGACGGATCAGGCACGGATCCCCCTGGGAACGGTCAGCCGTCCGATCAGCACGTACGCGGCGTCGAACAGCAGGGCCAGGGCGATGATCCCGAGGGTGCCCGCGAGCACCTGGTTCAGCGCGTTCTTGCTGCCCAGCGAGGCGATCCCGCGGAAGATCAGGTTGCCGAGGCCGGGCCCGGAGGCGTACGCGGCGATGGCGGCGATGCCCATCAGCATCTGCGTGGAGACCCGGATCCCGGTCAGGATCGGCGGCCAGGCCAGCGGCAGCTCCACCCGCACCAGCCGGGCCGCACGGGACATCCCGATGCCCTTGGCCGCGTCCACCAGCGACGGGTCGACCCCGCGCAGCCCCACGATCGCGTTCCGCACGATCGGCAGCAGCCCGTACAGCGTCAGCGCGATCACCGTCGGCGGCACCCCGAGCCCCACGACCGGGACCAGCAGGCCGATCATGGCCAGCGCCGGAACGGTCAGCAGGGTGGCGGTGGCGGTCGTGGCCAGGCCGCCCGCCCACTCGCTGCGGTAGGTGACCACCCCGATCAGCACACCGAGCAGCGTCGCCACCACCATGCACTGGAGGACGACACTGGCGTGCTGGTAGGCGTCGGCCAGCAGTTGCTGGTGCCGGCTCTCCAGGTACTCCCAGAAGTTCACATCGCCTCACCCCGGCTCGGCCAGGTCGGTTCACTCGCCGAGCGCGGCCTGCTCCACCAGCGGGATGATCCGCAGCGGAACGGGGTTCTCCATGACGATCGCCGTGGAGGCCCGGACGATGCCATCAAAACCGACGACGCGGTCGATCACCCGCTGGAGATCGGCGTTGGAGCGCGCCACGAGACGGCACAGCATGTCCCCGGTACCGGTGGTGGTGTGCAGCTCCAGCACCTCCGGCACGGTCGCCAAGTGGGCCCGCACGTCGGCTCCTTGACCCTGCCGGATCTGCAGCGTGGCGAACGCCGTGACCGGGTAGCCGAGGGCCGCGGGATCCACCTCCGGACCGAATCCGCGGATGACTCCGTTCGACTGAAGCCGGTCGAGGCGGGCCTGCACGGTGCCGCGCGCCACCCCGAGCCGCCGGGACATCTCCAGCACCCCGATCCGCGGCTCCCGCGCCAGCAGCAGGATGATCCGCCCGTCCAGATGATCGATCGCCATACCGGCCTCCCCGGTGGTCATCCTGTACAGAAAGCCCGACGGCACGGGCAGACGGCTGAACACATTGCCCAGTGAACGGCCGAACTATTGCGCACCTTGCGGGGCTGCACCACCCTGCCCCCATGACGCAGACCACACACCACGCTCCCGACACCGCCCGGCAGGCCGACCCCTTCCCGGTCAAGGGAATGGACGCGGTCGTCTTCGCCGTGGGCAACGCCAAGCAGGCGGCGCACTACTACTCCACCGCCTTCGGCATGAAGCTGGTCGCCTACTCCGGACCGGAGAACGGCAGCCGCGAGACCGCCGCCTACGTCCTCGAGAGCGGTTCGGCCCGCTTCGTGTTCACCTCGGTGATCAAGCAGTCCACCGAGTGGGGCGCCTTCCTCGCCGACCACGTGGCCGCGCACGGCGACGGCGTCGTCGACCTCGCCATCGAGGTCCCGGACGCGCGCGCCGCGTACGCCTACGCCGTCGAGCACGGCGCCCGCTCCGTCGCCGAGCCGTACGAGCTGAAGGACGAGCACGGCACCGTGGTCCTGGCCGCGATCGCCACGTACGGCAGGACCCGCCACACCCTGGTCGAGCGCACCGGCTACGACGGCCCCTACCTGCCCGGGTACGTCGCCGCCGACCCGATCGTCGAGCCGCCCGCCCAGCGCTTCTTCCAGGCCGTCGACCACTGCGTCGGCAACGTCGAGCTCGGCCGGATGAACGAGTGGGTCGAGTTCTACAACAAGGTCATGGGCTTCACGAACATGAAGGAGTTCGTGGGCGACGACATCGCCACCGAGTACAGCGCGCTGATGTCGAAGGTGGTCGCCGACGGCACGCTCAAGGTCAAGTTCCCGATCAACGAGCCCGCCGTCGCCAAGAAGAAGTCCCAGATCGACGAGTACCTGGAGTTCTACGGCGGCGCGGGCGTCCAGCACATCGCGCTGAACACCAACGACATCGTGCAGACGGTCCGCCGGATGCGCGCGGCCGGCGTGCGGTTCCTGGACACCCCCGACTCGTACTACGACACCCTCGGCGAGTGGGCCGGCGAGACCCGGGTGCCGGTGGAGACGCTGCGCGAGCTGAAGATCCTCGTCGACCGCGACGAGGACGGCTACCTGCTGCAGATCTTCACCAAGCCGGTCCAGGACCGCCCGACGGTCTTCTTCGAACTCATCGAGCGGCACGGCTCCATGGGCTTCGGCAAGGGCAACTTCAAGGCCCTCTTCGAGGCCATCGAACGCGAACAGGCCAAGCGCGGCAACCTGTAGGCGCCCCCGTAGCCGCGGGCGGCCGTGCCTCAGGACAACCCGGGTCCCGCCTGGAGGGAAGGCTCCCCCAGGCGGGCCAGCGCCGCCTTCGCCCGCGGCGCCCACAGCGGCGAGAACCACGGATTGATCCGCAGCGCCTCCTCCAGGTGCCGCCGTGCCGCCCCGTGCCGCCCCAGCGACCGCTCGATCATCCCCCGGTGGAACACGTACGGCGCGCTGCGCACCCCACCCCCCTCCGTCCCCCCGGTCGCCCGCACCGCGAACGGCAACGCCTCCTCGTGCCGGCCGGCCCGGTGCAGCGCCCACCCCAGCGCGTCCGCCACCGCGGTGGACGGCTGCCGCTTCCACAGCCCCCGCAGCCGCCGCACGGCACCGGCCGCGTCCCCGTGGTCCGCCTCGAGCCGCCCCAGCACCAGTGACTCGTCGCCCCCGTGCGCGGCGGCCGCCCGCACCCGCTCCCGCACCACCTCGTACCGCGCCTCCGCCGCCCGCCGCAGCCCCAGCGACTCGTACAGCTCACCCAGCTCCAGCGCGTACTCCGGCCGGGGCTGCTCCGCCAGCGCCGTCCGGTACGCGCCCAGCGCCTCCGGCGTCCGCCCCAGCGCCGCCAGCGTCCTGCCCCACCCGGCCTGTGCCGCCCGCTGATCGGGGTCGGTCCGCACCGCCTGCCGGAAGTACCGCAGCGCCTCCTCCCGGTCGCCGCGCTCCCAGGCGAGCTGTCCGGCCCGCTCCAGATAGGCCGCCCGCTCGGCCGGCCCCCGGGCGGTCGGCGCCGCGTCCGCCAGCTCGGCCGCCGCGTCCTCCCGCCAGCCCCGGTCCCGGTACACGGCCGCCGCCCACGCCATCACGGCGGGCCCGGAGCGCAGCTCCTTCAGCCGCTCCAGCAGCCGGCCCGCCTCCTCGTCGTCGCCGAGCCCGGCGGACGCCTCGATCAGCAGCGGGTACGTCGTCCACCGCCCCGGCTCCAGCTTCCGCGCCGCCTGGCCCCACTTCCGCGCGCCCGCGAAGTCCCGCCGCGCGTTCGCCAGCGCCGCCATCCCCCGCAGCGCCGGGGCGTTCCCCTTCGCCCGCACCTTCAGCGAGGTGCGCAGCGCCTCCTCGGCCCGCGTCCAGTAGGCCGGATCCGCCAGCCGCAGCCCCTGTTCCACCCGGGCCGCCCCGAGCACCGCCCAGGCCTCCGCGTCCCGGGGATGCTCGCGCACCCGCCGCTCGCGCTCCCCGGCCAGCGCCGCCAGGTCGGGCAGCGCGGCCGGCACCCCGCCGGTGACCGCCGCCAGCGCCCGCGCACCCGCCTCCGGAGCGGGCGGCGCCTCGTGCCCCCAGAGCCACAGCACCGGTGCCGCGCCCAGTACCGCGCATCCGGCGACCGAGGCGAGCAGCGCCCGGCGGCGGGCCCGCCGCCGGGGCTCGTGGGGCTTGTCGTCCGTGGCGCGCACCGTCATGGCGCACACCCTGCGCCACACCCCACGCCCGTACGACGATCACACTCCGGCGTGACGCGGCTGCCGTACACGGGTTCACACCGATGGCCCCCCGGTGCCACGCTGTGATCGTGAGCCGTATCGAAGCGCGACGCGATGAAGACACGGTGGCGGCCGGACCCCTCGTCGACCGGCTGCTCGGCGGCCTGCCCCCCGAGGCCGTCCTCACCGATCCCGACGTCACGGCCTCCTACGCCCACGACATGGCGAGCTTCTGCCCGGCCGGCAGCCCCGCGGTGGTGGTCCTGCCGCGCACGGTCGAACAGGTCCAGCACGTCATGCGCACCGCCACCGGGCTGCGGGTCCCCGTCGTCCCGCAGGGCGCCCGCACCGGCCTGTCCGGCGCCGCCAACGCCACCGACGGCTGCGTCGTGCTCTCCCTGACGAAGATGGACCGCATCCTGGAGATCAGCCCGGTCGACCGGATCGCCGTCGTCGAACCCGGCGTCGTCAACGCCGCCCTCTCCCGCGCGGTGCAGGCACACGGCCTGTACTACCCGCCCGACCCCTCCAGCTGGGAGACGTGCACCATCGGCGGCAACATCGGCACCGCCTCGGGCGGGCTGTGCTGCGTGAAGTACGGGGTGACGGCCGAGTACGTCCTCGGCCTGGACGTCGTCCTCGCCGACGGCCGCCTGATGTCCACCGGCCGGCGCACCGCCAAGGGCGTCGCCGGATACGACCTGACCCGTCTGTTCGTCGGGTCCGAGGGCTCCCTCGGCGTCGTCGTCCGGGCGGTCCTCGCCCTGCGGCCCGAGCCGCCCGGGCAGCTGGTGCTGGCCGCCGAGTTCTCCTCCGGTGCCGCCGCCTGCGACGCCGTGTGCCGCATCATGAAGACGGAAGGGCGCGAAGCGCGTCCGCAGAAGGGTGGTGGTGGGCGACGGGCGGGAGGCCACGTGCCCTCCCTCCTCGAACTCATGGACCGCACGACCGTCAGGGCCGTCAACGACCTGGCCCGCATGGGCCTGCCGGACTCCACGGAGGCCCTGCTGCTGGCCGGCTTCGACACCCCCGACCCGGCCGTCGACCTCGCCGCCGTCGGCGCGCTCTGCGAGGAGGCGGGCGCCACCCGGGTCGTGACGGCCGAGGACCCCGCCGAGTCCGAACTGCTGCTCCAGGCGCGGCGGATGTCCCTGGTCGCCCTGGAAGCGGTCAAGGGCACGACGATGATCGACGACGTGTGCGTGCCCCGCTCGGGACTCGGCGAGTTCCTCGACGGCGTCGAGCGGATCTCCGGGAAGCACCGGCTCACCGTCGGCGTCGTCTCCCACGCCGGCGACGGCAACACCCATCCGACGGTCTGCTTCGACGCCACGGACCCGGAGGAGTCGCGGCGGGCCCGCGCGTCCTTCGACGAGATCATGGCGCTCGGCCTGGAACTCGGCGGCACCATCACCGGCGAACACGGCGTGGGCGTGCTGAAGAAGGAGTGGCTGGCGCGGGAACTCGGCCCGGTGGGACTGGAGATGCAGCGCGCCGTCAAGCGGGTCTTCGACCCGCTGGGCATTCTCAACCCGGGCAAGCTCTTCTGAACGAGAAGGCGCCCGAAAGGGGTGGGGTCCGGCCGGACGGGCGGTCGGAGCCCCGCCCGTCTGATAGATGTGGTCCCCCCGACCCACCCATCGAGCAGATACGGGACGACGGAATGAGTGCCCCAACCCCGGCCCCCGGTGACGACAGGCCCCGCGAAGGGTACTACCCGGACCCGTCCATTCCCGGATATGTCCGGTACTGGAACGGCGCCTCCTGGGTACCGGGCACGAGCCGTCCGGCGCCCCGGGACGGCGAGCAGCTCGCACCGCCGCCCGGCGCGGGACCGGCGCGGCCCTCCGTCGAGGAGACCGGACCGCACTTCTTCGACGAGGACCCGGTCGAGGAACCCCTCCCGGCGTCCCCGGCCCCGGCCGATCCCCGGCACGGCGGCCGGCCCGAGCCCGCCTCGGCGTGGGGCGCCGACCGCTCGCACCAGGCCGGCTTCGGCGGCGCCCAGGACCGCAAGGTGTCCTGGGGCGCCGACCCGAGGGTGCCGCACGCGCAGGCGCCGTCCGCGCCGGAGACCGGGCACGCGGACACCGGCGCCCCGGACGAACGGGCCGCGGCCGGTTCGGGCGACACCTTCGTCTTCCGCACACCGGCGCCGAAGCCGCGGCGGGAGGACGGGGCCCCCGCGGACGAGGGCACGATGACCTTCCGCGCCGTGACCCCGCGCACGGCGCAGCCCGGCCCGGGACAGGGCCCGGCGGCCCCCGGGCGGCCCGGGTTCGCGGCCGGGAAGGCGGCGGC
>NZ_JBEORT010000093.1:8445-27544 GCF_040302425.1 Streptomyces sp. NPDC126497 | reverse complement strand
CGGTGGCCGCGGGCACCGGGGAGGGTCCGTCGGCGAACGCGGGGACCGTGCCCGCCAGTACGGCGGTGCAGGCGAGTGCCGTGGCACTGAGGACGCGCTCGCGGCCAGCCCGCGCTCGTCGGCTCGCGCGATCAGTTCCACCAGGCTCATCCACGCCCCCTCAAGGAGTGTCCGCGGGCCCCCGACGAGGCCCTCACGTGCCCCGACCCTCACCGATCCCGCATTTCCCCTTACTGCGTGCGAGGGGCCCGGAGTGTCACAGGGGGACCACGCCGAGCCGGTCGAGCGGGCGGAGGCAGCGGTTTTCGGCCATCGGGCCGGGTCGGGCCGGGGCCGGCGATCCGTACCGCGGGCCGGCCCGGGGCCCGGTCAGTCCAGCTCGTCCGCCAGCTCCCGGAACTCCGCCCAGGAGAGCTCGGGGGCGCCGGGGTCCCACAGCTTCTGGACGGTCGCCGCCAGCGGCAGCCGGATCCCGTCCGCGACCTGCTCCTGGGTCTGGGCGCGGGGGAGGTCGCCCCAGACGGCGAAGGACCCGCCGAGGATCTGGTCGTCGTACCGCTTCGGGACCGCGGTGGTGCCGCGCAGCACCAGCGGCGTCCACTGCTCGTAGATCCGCTCGCCCGTCGGGTAGACGAAGGTCAGGGGCTCCCCGAGCACGTAGTAGAGGAACTCGTCGTTGTGGTTGACGACCTTCCTGCCCTCGTCCAGGTACTCCGCCGGCGGCCGGGCGCCGATCTCCTTGCCGGTCCAGTACGCGACCTGGACGTCCTCGGCGGCCCGGACCGATCCGCCCCGGAAGAAGCCGTCGTTCCAGGCGCGGGGCGTGCGGTCGTGGGCGCGGACCGTGGCGGCCCGGTCGTTGAGCCAGCCGGTGGTCAGGTCCTCCACGGTCGCGCCGGGGCCGTACTTCTCCCGCGCGGCGGCGGCCAGGTCCGGGAACGACGCCTCGGGGTCGGACACCACCAGCGCCTGGTACTCGTCCGCGCCCAGGTGCCACTGCCCGCCGGGGAAGAGGCCGGCGTACTCGTCCAGCAGGTCGTCGACGATCTCGGCGGCCCCGGGCCTGGAGATGTCGATCGCGCCGCGCACCGCGCCGCCGCTCGCGTCGCGCAGCTGCAGGTCCGGGTGGGCGGCGAGGACCGCGCCCAGGTGTCCGGGCGAGTCGATCTCGGGGACGACGGTGATGTGCCGGCTCTCCGCGAGGTCGACGATCCTCTTCACCTGCGCCTTGGTCAGGTGCTGCTCGGACACGATCTCCGGGTGCGAGTCGGACTCGATGCGGAAGCCCTGGTCGTCGGAGAAGTGCAGGCCGAGCTCGTTGAACTTCAGGTCGCCGAGCTCGCGGATCCGGTCCTCGATCCAGCCGGCGTCGTAGTGCTTGCGCGCGATGTCCAGCATCAGCCCGCGCCGCTGCTTGGCGGGCCCGTCGCGCACCACGCCCTCGGGGGCGGCGCCGGCCCCCCGGATCTCCTGCTTGAGCGTGCGGGTGCCGTAGAACACGCCCGCCTCGGCGGGGGCGGCGACGGTCACCCGTCCGCCCCGCACGGTCATCGTGTACGCCTCGGGGTTCGCGCCCGCGTCCCGGTTCAGCTCCAGCCGCAGGTCCCCGGCCCGCTCGTCGTCCTTCTCGCCCGCGTACGCCAGCCCCAGCTCGCCGGCTATCAGCCGGCCCTCGTCGGCCAGCGCCGGATCGGCCACGACCACCCGGTGGTCCTTCGCGGGGCGCCAGCCCGGACCGCGCTCCGCCGTGTGCCCGCGGACCGCGGGGATGGTGCGCGGCGCCTCCGACAGGGGGTGGGAGCGGCTCGGGCTCGGGCCCGGGTCCTCCCCCGCCGCCGTCCCGGCGGCCTCGTCGGGACCGCCGGGGCTCTGCGCGGAGGAGGCCGCCGCCGAGCCCGCGGACGCGCCCCCGCCGTCCGGGGACGCCCACAGACCGAGGCCCACGCCGGTCGCGGTCATCAGCGCGCCCGCGGTGGCGGCCACGACCAGCACCCGCCGCCGTCGCACCGCCTCCGCCGCCGCGCGGCGCCTGTGCTGCCTGTGCTGCCTGTGCTGCCTGTGCTGCCTGTGCTGCCTCACCCAGCCAACGTACGACCCGAATGGGTGAAGGGCCGCGACGAGCCGTCCTCAAACCCTGCCGTCCGGGTGAATCCGGGGTACCGATCGGACACGTCTCGGACTCACTCGATAACGTGACGTCACAACTCTCACAGCATCTTCCACCGCCACACGCGACGCCCACGAGGACCCACGCTGCCTGCGCACCGTCTCCCAGACCTCCCCGGCCGAGTCTCCATACCCGGACAGCCCCGCGACGCCCCCGGCGCCCCGTCCGCCCTCGCGTGGTTCAACACCGCCCCCGCCGAGGAGGCCGAGCGCGCCCTCCTGGCCTGTCTGCGCAGCCCGCGCTGGGCCCTGCGCCTCTCCGGCCACCGCCCCTACCCCGATCTGCCGTCCCTCCTGGCGGCCTCCGACGAGGCGACGTACGACCTCTCCCCCAAGGAACTGACGGAGGCCCTGGCGGCGGAACCCCTCCCCGCCCTCCCCGACGGCACCTACTCCGCCGCCCACACGGCCCTGACCGCGGCCCACACGGCGTACGAGGCCAAGTTCGGCCACGTCTTCGTCATCTGCCTGGACGGCGTCCCCGAGGAGGAGACCCTGGACCGGGTCCTGGAGAACATCCGGTCACGATTGGCCAACGATCCGGAGGACGAACGGGTCGTGGCGGCCGAGCAGCTCCGGCGCCTGGCCAGGGAGCGGCTGCCCGCCGTCCTGGGGGCGCGGGGAACCGCCCTGTCCACCGCCGACGGGCCCGCACCCGGTGAAACGCCGCCCCGGTAGCCGCCAAGCACCGACGCGCACCCCTTCGAGTGCAAGTTTGATCACACCGGTAGGCCCCCTGTCCGCGCCGCAGACAGTCGTCGCTAACATGCTGGGGGCCGGTGGACCGTACCCGGCCGGGCCCGACCGACAAGGAAAGCCGGCGCGGCCCCGAACCCCGCTCCCGGAGGAAACTTCCGTGCCGGCTGGAACGCTGTACCGCGGCCGGGAAGGAATGTGGTCCTGGGTGGCTCATCGAGTCACCGGCGTCCTCATCTTCTTCTTCCTGTTCGTTCACGTGCTGGACACCGCTCTCGTGCGGGTGTCCCCCGAGGCCTACGACACCGTCGTGGCCACGTACAAGACACCGATCGTCGCGCTGCTGGAGTACGGCCTCGTGGCCGCCATCCTGTTCCACGCGCTCAACGGCCTGCGTGTCATCGCCGTCGACTTCTGGCTCAAGGGCGCCCGCTACCAGAAGCAGATGCTCTGGACCGTCGTCGCCCTGTGGCTGGTGCTGATGCTCGGGGCGATCTACCCCGTGCTCGGCCACGCCGCTCGTGAAGTGTTCGGGAGCTGACACCCATGTCCACGACTGACACCACCGCCTCGGGCATCAGCCCCGTCGAGGGCGGCCCGCGCTACTCCGTCGACAACCCGGCGCCGGTCATCGAGCCCCCGCGCAAGCGGACCAAGAAGAGCCCGAAGAGCACCCGCGGCAACTTCGAGATGGCCGCCTGGCTGTTCATGCGCCTGTCCGGCGTCGTCCTGGTCGTCCTGGTCCTCGGTCACCTGCTGATCCAGCTGGTGCTGGACGGCGGCGTCTCCAAGATCGGCTTCGCCTTCGTGGCCGGCCGCTGGGCCTCGCCGTTCTGGCAGGTCTGGGACCTGCTGATGCTGTGGCTCGCCATGCTCCACGGCGCCAACGGCCTGCGCACGGTCATCAACGACTACGCGGAGCGGCCGAGCACCCGGCTCTGGCTCAAGGGCCTGCTCTACACCGCCACGGTGTTCACCATCCTGCTGGGCACGCTGGTGATCTTCACCTTCGACCCGAACATCCGCTAGGCACGGGGCTGCGAAACTCATGAAGATCCACAAGTACGACACCGTCATCGTCGGCGCCGGCGGCGCGGGCATGCGCGCGGCCATCGAGTCGACCAAGCGCAGCCGCACGGCCGTCCTGACGAAGCTCTACCCCACCCGCTCCCACACGGGCGCCGCGCAGGGCGGCATGGCCGCCGCGCTGGCCAACGTGGAGGAGGACAACTGGGAGTGGCACACCTTCGACACGGTCAAGGGCGGCGACTACCTGGTCGACCAGGACGCCGCCGAGATCCTGGCGAAGGAGGCCATCGACTCGGTCCTCGACCTGGAGAAGATGGGCCTGCCGTTCAACCGCACGCCGAACGGCACCATCGACCAGCGCCGCTTCGGCGGCCACTCCCGCAACCACGGCGAGGCGCCGGTCCGCCGGTCCTGTTACGCGGCCGACCGCACCGGCCACATGATCCTCCAGACGCTGTACCAGAACTGCGTCAAGGAGGGCGTGGAGTTCTTCAACGAGTTCTACGTCCTGGACCAGCTGATCACCGAGGTCGACGGCGTCAAGAAGTCCGCCGGCGTGGTCGCGTACGAGCTGGCCACCGGCGAGATCCACGTCTTCCAGGCGAAGGCCGTGATCTACGCGTCCGGCGGCACCGGCAAGTTCTTCAAGGTGACGTCCAACGCGCACACGCTGACCGGTGACGGCCAGGCGGCCGTGTACCGGCGCGGGCTGCCGCTGGAGGACATGGAGTTCTTCCAGTTCCACCCGACCGGCATCTGGCGCATGGGCATCCTGCTGACGGAGGGCGCCCGCGGTGAGGGCGGCATCCTGCGCAACAAGGACGGCGAGCGCTTCATGGAGAAGTACGCGCCGGTCATGAAGGACCTCGCCTCCCGTGACGTCGTCTCGCGCTCCATCTACACGGAGATCCGCGAGGGCCGCGGCTGCGGTCCCGAGGGCGACCACGTCTACCTGGACCTCACGCACCTGCCGCCGGAGCAGCTGGACGCCAAGCTGCCCGACATCACGGAGTTCGCGCGGACCTACCTCGGCATCGAGCCCTACACGGACCCGATCCCGATCCAGCCGACCGCGCACTACGCCATGGGCGGCATCCCGACCAACGTCCAGGGCGAGGTGCTGGCGGACAACACCACCGTCGTGCCGGGTCTGTACGCGGCCGGCGAGGTCGCCTGCGTCTCGGTGCACGGCGCCAACCGCCTGGGCACCAACTCGCTGCTGGACATCAACGTGTTCGGCAAGCGGGCCGGCATCGCGGCGGCGGAGTACTCCCAGAAGGCCGACTTCGTCGAGCTGCCGGAGAACCCGGAGTCCCTGGTCGTCGAGCAGATCGAGCGGCTGCGGTCCTCCACCGGCAACGAGCGGGTGGCCACCCTCCGCCGTGAGCTGCAGGAGACCATGGACGCCAACGTCATGGTGTTCCGCACCGAGCAGACGATCAAGACGGCGGTCGAGAAGATCGCCGAGCTGCGCGAGCGCTACAAGAACGTCGCCATCCAGGACAAGGGCAAGCGGTTCAACACCGACCTCCTCGAGGCCGTCGAGCTGGGCAACCTGCTCGACCTGGCCGAGGTCATGGCCGTCTCCGCGCTGGCCCGCAAGGAGTCCCGCGGCGGTCACTACCGCGAGGACTACCCGAACCGCGACGACGTCAACTTCATGCGCCACACGATGGCGTACCGCGAGGTCGGCGCCGACGGCACCGAGACCGTCCGTCTGGACTACAAGCCGGTCGTCCAGACCCGCTACCAGCCGATGGAGCGTAAGTACTGATGGCTACCCCTGTTCTGGACAAGGCGGACGCGGCCGGCTCCCCCGAGCCCGGTTTCGCCGACTCCCCCTACATCACCGTCACGATGCGGATCCGCCGGTTCAACCCGGAGGTCTCGGCCGAGGCGGTCTGGGAAGACTTCCAGCTGGAGATCGACCCCAAGGAGCGCGTCCTCGACGCGCTGCACAAGATCAAGTGGGATCTGGACGGCACGCTGACCTTCCGCCGTTCCTGCGCCCACGGCATCTGCGGCTCCGACGCCATGCGGATCAACGGCAAGAACCGCCTGGCGTGCAAGACGCTGATCAAGGACATCAACCCCGAGAAGCCGATCACGGTCGAGGCCATCAAGGGCCTGACGGTCCTCAAGGACCTGGTCGTGGACATGGAGCCGTTCTTCCAGGCGTACCGGGACGTGATGCCCTTCCTGATCACGAAGGACACCAACGAGCCGACGCGCGAGCGGCTGCAGTCCGCCGAGGACCGCGAGCGCTTCGACGACACGACCAAGTGCATCCTGTGCGCCGCGTGCACGTCCTCGTGCCCGGTGTTCTGGAACGACGGGCAGTACTTCGGCCCGGCGGCCATCGTCAACGCGCACCGCTTCATCTTCGACTCGCGTGACGAGGCCGGCGAGCAGCGCCTGGAGATCCTCAACGACCGCGACGGCGTCTGGCGCTGCCGCACGACCTTCAACTGCACGGACGCCTGCCCGCGCGGCATCGAGGTCACGAAGGCGATCGCCGAGGTGAAGCGTGCGCTGATCACGCGCCGCTACTGAGGCACGTCGCCGTACGTCCGTGAGGGCCCCGTCTCCGCCGGAGACGGGGCCCTCACGGCATATGCCACACGTTCGGGTGAGGGCGGCCGCACCGGACGTGAGGGCGCCCTCCGCCCTACGATGATGGTCTCGACACCAGCCCCCCCAGGAGGCACGCGATGTCCGCAGCATCCGTCGAGCGGCCCCACGACGAGCGTCCGCTGATCGCGGAGGCGAACCGCGTCATGGACCGTCTTCCGGGCTACCGCGTCGAGATCATCGGAGGCCAGATCCTCGTGACGCCGCCACCGGACGGCCCGCACGCCCGCGCCCTGACCACACTGATGCTCCCCTTCTTCACAGCCGGACTGCACGGCGGGGAGACCGAAGTGCTCCAGGGCGTCGGCCTCTGGCTGCCCACCGACACCGAGGACTACGCGATTCCTGATCTGGTGGTCGTGGACTCCGACATCGACGACCACCTCATCGAGAACAACTGCTACGACCCGGTCTGCTTCCGCCTCGTCCTGGAGGTCGCCTCCAGCAACTGGAAGAACGACCTGAAGGCCAAGGTCGCCGTCTACGCCGAGGCGAAGATCCCCGTCTACGCCATCGTCGACCGCAAGCATGAGCGCATCCACGTCCTGACCGATCCGGTCGGGAACGAGTACGCGAGCCACCGCTTCCACTCCCCCGGTCAGCAGGTCACCCTCCCCGACTCGATCGGCGCCAAGGTCACCCTGGACGTGGCCGAGATCCTCCGGGCCGGACAGCAGCGCACGTCCGACTGAACCGCACGCGGAGCGCGGCCGTTCCGTGACGCAGCCCACTCCGCCCCTGAGTTGAACACGTTCAAAAAAGAGGTCTAGAGTCTCCCCTGTCAGCATTTTGAACATGTTCAAGAAGGGCTGGGGGACATGGACCGTACGGTCATCGCCTATGTCATCTACCTGGTGGTCAGCATCGGACTGACCGTGTGGGTCGCTCGTACGCTCAGCAGCAACGGGCGGGTCTTCCTCGCCGACGTGCTGCACGGCAACGAGAAGCTCGCCGACGCCGTCAACCACCTCCTGGTGGTCGGCTTCTACCTCGTCAACCTCGGGTTCGTCGCGCTGTACCTGAGCGACGACGAGACGATCACCGACACGCGCGGCATCTTCGAGGCCCTGTCGACCAAGCTCGGCGTGGTGCTGCTGGTGCTGGGCGTGATGCACCTGGGCAACGTGTACGTGCTCAACCGGATCCGGCGGCGCGGGGTGATGGAGCGGGAGCAGGTCCCGCCGGTGCCGCCGCAGGGCTGGGCGGCCCCGCCGGCCCCGTCGGCCGGGGCGTGAGCGGCGTGACGGCCCCCCGCGGGGACCGGGGCGCCGCGCGCGTCCCGGTCCGCCGGCTCACCGTGCTGTACGACGCCGAGTGCTCCCTGTGCGCCTTCGTACGGGACTGGCTGGTGCGCCAGCCGCAGCTGGTGCCCCTGGAGCTGGTCCCGGCGGCCTCGGAGGCGGCGCGGGCCCGGTTCCCCGGCCTCGACCACGGGGCCACCCTGGAGGAGGTCACCGTGGTCGGTGACGCCGGGCAGGTCTACCGGGGCGCCGCCGCGTGGATCGTCACGCTGTGGGCCCTGCGCGAGCACCGGCCGCTGGCCCACCGGCTGAGCACTCCCGCCGGCGCCCGGCTCGCCAGGGGCGCGGTGCTGGCCGCCGCCAAGTGGCGGGGATCGACGACCGGGTGGGGCGGGGGCGTCTACCACCGGGGCGACGGGTGGACCTACGATCCGCGCGACGGCTGGAGCTACGCCCCGCCGAACTGCGCCGCGGGCACCTGCACCACCCCGTAGGGCACCCGTCCGTGGCATTAGGCTCTCCTTCCGTGCCCGCGAAGAACGACGGCCCCGACGACGGCGCCACCCTCAGCAAGTCCGAGCAGACCCGCGCCCTGATCCTCGAGACCGCCATGCGGCTGTTCCAGGAGCGCGGGTACGACAAGACGACCATGCGGGCCATCGCCAAGGAGGCCGGGGTCTCCGTCGGCAACGCCTACTACTACTTCGAGGGCAAGGAACACCTGATCCAGGGCTTCTACGACCGGATCGCCGCCGAGCACCAGGTGGCCGTCCGGGAGGTCCTGCGCCGGGAGACCGACCTGGAGGCCCGGCTCGCGGGCGTGCTGAAGGCGTGGCTGGACATCGCCACGCCGTACCACGAGTTCGCGGTGCAGTTCTTCAAGAACGCCGCCGACCCGGACAGCCCGCTCAGCCCCTTCTCCCCCGAGTCCGAGCACGCGCGTCTGGAGGCGATCAGCGTCCACCGCGCGGTGCTCGCCGGGACGAGGAGCAAGGTGCCCGAGGAGCTGCGGGACATCCTGCCCGAGTTGATGTGGCTGTCCCAGATGGGGCTCGTCCTGTACTGGATCTTCGACCGGACCGAGGGCCGGGAGCGCAGCTACCGGCTGGCCGAGCGCGGCGCCCGGATCACCGCGCGGGGCATCGCCCTGGCCCGTTTCCGGGTGCTGCGGCCCCTGGTCCGCGAGGTGCACGAACTGTTCACGGAGTTCCTGCCCGGGATGACGAAGGCGCTTCCGGACCCGGCGAGGAAGAAGGAGGGGGCGCCCGCCGACGACGGGCGCCCCGGCACCGTCAGCTGACGGCGTCCACCTCACCGGGCGTGAGCTCCACGTCGTGCGCCAGCGGGCCGTCCTCCTTCGGTTCCACCGCCAGGTGCGGCAGCCGCTTCTCCAGGCCGGCCGGCAGCCACCAGTTGGACCTCCCGAGCAGGTGCATCACGGCCGGCACCAGCGCGGTGCGCAGGACGAAGGCGTCCAGGGCGACCGCGGCGGCCAGCCCCACGCCCGCCATGGCGGCTGGTCCGCCGTCAGGCGTGCCCGGAGGCCAGCTCGATCACCGTGATGTCCGACGGCGCGCCCACCCGCGTGGGCGGGCCCCACGCGCCGGCGCCCCGGCTGACGTAGAGCTGGGTGTCGCCGTAGCGGTCCAGCCCCGCGAGGGTGGGGTTGGCGAGACCGGCGACCAGGTTGCCGGGGAAGAGCTGGCCACCGTGGGTGTGCCCGGAGAGCTGCAGGTCGACACCGTGGTCGACGGCGTCGTGGATCTGCACCGGCTGGTGGGCGAGCAGCACGCACGCCCGCTCCCGGTCCCGGTCGCCGAGCGCCTTCGCGTAGTCCGGGCCCTGCCCCTCGTCCTCGCCGGCCACGTCGTTGACCCCCGCCAGGTCGAAGTGCGGCAGCTCCCTGCGGGCGTTCTCCAGCGGGTTCAGCCCGAGCCGCCGCACCTCCTCGACCCACTGCTCGGCACCGGAGAAGTACTCGTGGTTGCCGGTGACGAAGAACGAGCCGTGACGCGCCCTCAGCCGCGCCAGCGGAGCGGCGGCCGGGCCGAGGTCCTTCACGCTCCCGTCCACCAGGTCGCCGACGACCGCGATCAGGTCCGGCTGGGTCGAGTTGATCGTGTCGACGACCTTCTGCGCGAAGCCCCGTCCGAGCACCGGGCCGAGGTGGATGTCGCTGACCACCGCGATGCGGTAACCGTGCGCCGCGCGGGGCAGCTTGGCGAGCGGCACGGTGACCCGCTTCACCCGCGGCCCGCGCAGCACGCCGTACGTCCCGTAGCCGACGGTCCCCACGGCCGCCGCCGCGGCGGCCCCGCCGACGACGCGGGAGACGAACAGCCGCCGGGAGGGCGCGGCGGGCGTCTCCCGCGGGCCGGACGCGCCGCTGCCGGCCGCCGGACCGTCCCCGGGCGTCCCGTCGTCCGCCGCACCGCCCGCCGCACCGCCCGGGCCGTTCCCCGCGCCCTGTCCGGCCGGTATCGGCTCCGGCCGCGCCGGTACGGGCGCCGCCGCCCCGCGCGCCCCCGCCCGCCGTTCCAGGATCCGCCGCAGCACCGGGCGCACCAGCTCGCCCGCGAGCACCGCCAGCAGCAGGTACAGGGCCAGGGCCAACCACAGGAAGCCGGGCCAGGCCAGGACCTGCTGGAGCCGGAAGGGGGCCCCGCCGCGCTCGGCGACGAGGGCGCCGACGGCCAGCGCCCAGCCGCCGACGATGACCGCCGCGCCCGCGCGGCGCACCGCGCCCGGGCCCTTCGTGGTGTCCCGGAACAGACGCCGCCACACATACCAGTTGCCCGTCACCAGGACGGCCACGACCAGCAGTGCGATGAGTACGAAGACGATGGCCACGAGGCGGAGTTCCCCTGTTCCCGGTCAGGACGTCCGTGACGTCCGGCTCAGTGCGCGCAGTCCGCGCAACCCAATGCCCCCGATGACCGTCCCCAGTACGAAGGAGACCACGGCGAGCGTCAGGTGAACGAAGAAGTACGCCGTCGGGTGCCCGTCCTCGAACGCGAGTCCGCTGCTGTCCTTGACCAGGTTCTTGACGAAAGTGACCCAAATGACCCAGCTCCACACCCCGAAGGCGAGCAGGAACCAGGAGACGGGGCGGCTGAGTTTCACCAGAAGAGACCTTTCCTCACAGCGCCGGGCACCCTCGGTCGGCCGGGGGTCCGGGGGGTGTCCCCCGGAAGGGCACGGCATGGGTCCAGTATCGCCAAGCGGTGGCCGGATCCTTGCCCGGGGTGGGGGCCCGCCCGGGACTCCGGCGGATGTGGCATGTACGTTTCCGGTCGTGCCCGCACCCAAGAACACCGTCCGGCGCCCGCTGCTGGTCGCCGCCGCCGTCCTGTTGTCCACCGCGCTGACCTCCCCCGTCGCGCTCGCGGCCCCCAAGCCGTCGACGAGTCCGTCGGCCACGCCCCCGGCGACGACGTCGGTCGTGGGCGGGGTCCGGCTCGGGCAGCCGGGGACGCAGGTCAACCTCGCGCGCGGGGTGCCGGTGCTGCCGAAGGGGCTGTCGGCCCGCTCCTGGATCGTCGCCGACGCCGAGTCCGGCGAGGTGCTCGCCGCGCACAACGCGCACTGGCGGCTGGCCCCGGCGAGCACGCTGAAGATGCTGTTCGCCGACACGCTGCTGCCGAAGTGGCCCAGGACCACGGAGCACAAGGTCGAGGTCTCCGACCTGGCCGGGATCGGCGCCGGCTCCAGCATGGTCGGCATCAAGGAGGGCGAGACCTACACCGTCCACGACCTGTGGCTGGGCGTCTTCCTCCGCTCCGGCAACGACGCGGTGCACGTGCTGTCGGCGATGAACGGCGGCGTGAGGAAGACCGTCGCCGAGATGAACGAGCACGCCAGGGAGCTCCAGGCCCTCGACACGCACGCCGTCAGCCCGGACGGCTACGACGCCCCGAAGCAGGTGTCCTCCGCGTACGACCTGACCCTGATCGCCCGTTCCGGGCTGCAGAAGAAGGACTTCCGGGAGTACGCCTCGACGGTCACGGCGAAGTTCCCGGGCGAGACGGAGAAGAAGAAGGGCAGGAAGGTCCGCGGGTCCTTCGAGATCCAGAGCACCAACCGGCTGCTGGCCGGCGACTACGACGTCCCGGTCTACCAGGGCATAGCCGGGGTGAAGAACGGCAACACCACCAACGCCGGCGCCACCTTCACCGGTGTCGCCGAGCGGGACGGCAAGGTGCTGCTGGTCACCGTGATGAACCCGTCGAAGAACGAGCACAACGAGGTCTACAAGGAGACCGCGAAGCTCTTCGACTGGGGTTTCCGGGCGGCCGGCAAGGTCGAGCCGGTGGGTGAGCTGGTGCCGCCGAGGAGCGCGGCGCGGACCGGTCCCCGGCCGGGCTCGTCCGCCTCCCCCGGTGAGGCCGGGGGCGCCGGGGACGGTGTCGTCGCGGCCGGTTCGAAGCCGGTGGCGAGTGCCGCGTCGGGCGCCGACGGCGCCGGGGTCGCGCTGGGCATCGCCGGCGGGGCGCTGGTGCTGCTCGCGGGCGGCGCCTTCCTGGTCAACCGGCGCTGGCCGCTGCCGGACCTGGTGCGCCGCCGGTCACGTCCGTGAGCCCGGGCACCTCGTCCTCCTTGCTCCGCGTCGCCGTCCAGGCGGCGCAGAACAGGACCAGTTTCGAGGTGAAGTTGATCCACAGCAGCAGGGCCACCGGGACGCCGAACGCGCCGTACATGCTCTTCGCGGCCACGCCCTGCAGATAGCCGCTGAGCAGCAGCTTCAGCAGTTCGAAGCCGATCGCGCCGGTGAGCGCGGCGACGACCAGGCGGCGCCGGGCGGGTTCGACGCCGGGCAGCAGGGTCAGGACGTACAGCAGCAGCAGGAAGTCGGCGCCGACGGCGACGGCGAACGCCGCCGTGTGCAGCACGATCCCGCCCCAGCCGCCCTTCTCCAGCCCGATGGCGTCGCTGATCCGGCCGACCAGCGCGGAGGCGACGGCGGAGGCGGCCAGGGTGACCAGGACGGCGCCGCCGAGCCCGGCGAGGACGCCCAGGTCCTTGCCCTTGCGCAGCAGCGGGTTCTCCTCCTCGTCGGGCAGTTCCCACACCGCGCGCAGGCACTCGCGCATGACACCGGCCCAGCTGACGCCGGTGAACAGCAGGACGGCGCCGGCGATGAGGCCGACGGTGCCGGCGTTCTCCGCCAGGTCCCCGAGCTGGTCGGAGATGCCGGGCACCTGATCGGCGATCTCGTTGCGGAGGGTGTCCTGCCGGTCCTCGCCGAGCGTGGCCGCGCCGACCACGGCGGCCACGGTGAGCAGCGGGAACAGCGCGACGAAGCTCCGGAACGTCATCGCCGCGGCCAGCCGCGCCCAGTGCACCCGGTCCAGACGCTCGTACGACCGCCAGGCGTGCGTGAGCGTCAGCCGGGCCGTCCACGGCCCGACGACCGGAAGCCTTTTCAGCCAGTCCATGATCCGACCCTGCCCCCGTCGCGGAAGACCGATGTCCTGGTACCCCGGAACCGGGCGACCGTGTCCGGGGCCGCACGGGCGGGTGGGGAGGGCGGCACGGGCGGGGCGTCCGGCCGCGGCGGAGCCGACGGGCCCTCACCAGTCGGCCACCGCCAGGGCGTACATCGTCGCCCAGACCAGGCCGATGACGGCGAGCGCGCGGTCGCCCAGCACCACGTCCTCGGGTTCGCCCGCGGTCCCGCGGTCGGCGAAGACGGCGTACCGGAGGACGGCCAGGACGAAGGCGACCACGGACAGCTGCCGCCAGGGCAGCACGCTGGTGTGCGGCACCCCGCCCTCCTCCAGGGCCCACAGGCAGTAGCCGAGGACGGCGACGCCGGCGGCGAGCTGCCAGACGAAGCGGAGGTAGCCGGTGCTGTACTCGGTGAGCAACGCGCGCGTGGCGCCCGCCCTCCCGGCCGTCTGCACGGCCTCGGAGTAGCGCTTGGCGGCGACCATGAACAGTGCGCCGAACCCGGTGGTGATCAGGAACCAGCGGGACAGCGGGATGCCGAGGGCCAGTCCGCCGATCACCGCGCGCATCACGAAGCCGGTGGTGACGACGGCGAGGTCGACGACGAGGACGTGCTTGAGGCTGACGCAGTACGCCAGCTGCATCGCCAGGTAGGCGGTCAGCAGCGCGGCGACCTCCGGGGGGCACAGCCGGGCCGCGAGGACCGGCGCCAGGACGCCGAGGACGGTCCCGGCGGCGTAGGCGGCCGGCACCGGGACCCGGCCGGCGGCGACGGGACGGCGGCACTTGACCGGATGGGCGCGGTCGGCCTCGGCGTCGCGGGCGTCGTTGACGAGGTAGACGGCGGCGGCGCAGGCCGTGAACAGGACGAAGACCAGGGCGAGCCGGGCCGGGGCGCCGGGCGAGAACAGTTCGCCGGCGGCGGCCGGGGCGGCGACCACCAGGACGTTCTTGACCCACTGCTTGGGCCGTGCGGTGAGCAGCAGGCCCTTGAGGAGGCCGCCCCCGCCGGACGGCGCGGCCTGCCGCCGCTCGGCGCGCTCGCGCAGGAGGGTCACGCGGGGCCTCCCCTCATCCAGCGGGCACCGAGCCGGGCGGTGAGCGCGCCGAGGGCGGCCCCGGCCGCCACGTCCGACGGGTAGTGGACGCCGGCCACCAGCCGGGACAGGCACACGGCGGCGGCGAGCGGGGGCACCGCGCGGGAGCCCAGCGCGCCGAAGGCGACGGCCGCGGCGGCGGCGGAGGTGGCGTGCGAGCTGGGGAAGGAGTGCCGGCCGACCGTGCCGACCAGGGGCTCCACATGGGCGGGGCGGGGCCGGCGCACGATCCGTTTCACGACCGAGCCGGCGGCGTGGGCGCCCGCGGTGAGCGCGGTGCCGCGCAGCCAGGCGCCGCGCCGCGGACGGTCCACGACGGCTCCGGCGAGCCCCGCCGCGAGCCACACCGCCCCGTGCTCCCCGGCCCGGGACAGGGCCCGCGCGGCCCCGGCCACGCGCGGGTCGGCGCCGTACGCCCTGAGGGCGGTGAGGATCCGGTGGTCCATGCCGTGGAGACCGCGGGGGCGGGGGAGGTCGTGGAGGTCGCGGAGGTCGTCCATGTGGGCCCACTGTTCACCCCCGGCGGGCCGGAACTCCGTCACGGGAGGGCGACATCCCATTAATCACCCGTTTCGGGGACGGTGATGATGTTTCATATCCAATCAGTCACACGAGGGCGATACGGTCACCCTCATGTCCGCCGACACCGTTTCCGTCACGGGGTGGGGCCGCACGGCCCCCTCCGCCGCCCGGCTGATCCGCCCCCGGACGTACGAGGAGGCCGCCCTGGCGGTCCGGGAGTGCGGGGCCCGCGGGGGCATCGCGCGGGGGCTGGGGCGGGCGTACGGGGACGCGGCGCAGAACGCGGGCGGCGCCGTGCTCGACATGACGGGTCTGGACCGCGTGCACGCGGTCGACGCCGACGGCGGCACCGTGCTGTGCGACGCGGGCGTCTCCCTGCACCGGCTGATGGAGGTGCTGCTGCCGCTCGGCTGGTTCGTGCCGGTGACGCCGGGCACGCGCTACGTGACGGTCGGCGGGGCGATCGGCGCCGACATCCACGGCAAGAACCACCACGTCTCGGGCTCCTTCTCCCGCCACGTGCTCTCCCTGGAGCTGCTCACCGCCGACGGGGAGGTCCGTACGGTCGTGCCGGGCACGCCGCTGTTCGAGGCGACGGCGGGCGGGATGGGGCTGACCGGGGTGATCCTGACCGCGACGGTCCGGCTGCTGCCGGTCGAGACCTCGCTGATGTGCGTCGACACCGAGCGCGCGGGCGACCTCGACGACCTGCTGGCCCGCCTCGCCGACACCGACCACCGCTACCGCTACTCGGTCGCCTGGGTCGATCTGCTGGCCCGCGGGAGGGCCACCGGCCGCGCGGTGCTCACCCGCGGCGACCACGCGCCCCTGGACGCGCTGCCGCGCGCCGCGCGTGCGCGGGAGGAGACCCTGTCCTTCCGCACCCCCCGTTTCCCGGCCGCCCCGTCCTTCGTCCCCGAGGGCCTGCTCAGCCGCACCACCGTGGGGCTGTTCAACGCGCTCTGGTACCACAGGGCGCCCCGCGCGCGGGTGGGGCGGCTCCAGCGGATCCCCGCCTTCTTCCACCCGCTGGACGGTGTGCCGCACTGGAACCGGATCTACGGCCGGGGCGGCTTCGTGCAGTACCAGTTCGTCGTCGGGCACGGCCGGGAGGACACCCTGCGCCGCGTCGTGCGCCGGATCTCCGAGCGTCGCTGCCCGTCCTTCCTCGCCGTCCTCAAGCGCTTCGGGGAGGCCGACCCGGGCTGGCTGTCCTTCCCGGTGCCGGGCTGGACCCTGGCCCTGGACGTCCCGGCGTCCCTGCCCGGCCTCGGCCGTCTCCTCGACGAACTCGACGAGGAGGTGGCCGGCGCCGGCGGGCGCGTCTACCTCGCCAAGGACTCCCGGCTGCGCCCCGAACTGCTCGCCGCCATGTACCCCCGGCTGGACGACTTCCGCGCGCTGCGCGCCGAACTGGACCCGCGCGGGGTGTTCACCTCCGACCTGTCCCGCCGCCTCCACCTCTAGGCACCCTCTAGGAGCTGTCGTGAAGGACGCCTTCGGCCTCCCCCAGACCCTGCTCGTCCTCGGCGGTACGTCGGAGATCGCGCTGGCCACCGCGCGGCGGCTGATCGCCCGCCGCACCCGCACGGTGTGGCTGGCCGGCCGCCCGTCGTCCGCCCTGGAGGAGGCCGCCGGACACCTGCGCGGGCTCGGGGCCGACACGCACACCGTGGCCTTCGACGCGCTCGACCCCGCCTCGCACGAGGCCGTGCTCGGCAAGGTCTTCGCCGAGGGCGACGTCGACCTGGTGCTGCTCGCCTTCGGCACCCTCGGCGACCAGGCCCGCGACGAGCGGGACCCGGAGTCCGCGGCGCGGGTCGCGCAGACCAACTACACCGGCGCCGTCTCGTCGGGCCTGGTGTGCGCCCGTGCGCTCCAGGCGCAGGGCCACGGCTCGCTGGTGGTGCTGTCCTCCGTGGCGGGCGAGCGGGCCCGCCGCGCGAACTTCGTCTACGGCTCCAGCAAGGCCGGTCTGGACGCCTTCGCCCAGGGTCTCGGCGACGCGCTGCACGGCACGGGCGTGCACGTCATGGTGGTGCGTCCCGGGTTCGTCCGCACCCGGATGACGGCCGGGCTGCCCGAGGCGCCGCTGGCCACCACGCCGGAGGCGGTCGCGGCCGCCGTCGAGCTGGGGCTGCGGCGCCGCACGGAGACGGTGTGGGTGCCGGGCGCGCTGCGGGTGGTGATGTCGGTGCTGCGGCACCTGCCGCGCGGGGTGTTCCGCCGGCTTCCGGTCTGACGGGCGGCGGGGGCGCTCAGTGGGCGGAGACGGATCCCCGGTCCGCGCTCCCGGCCTGCGGGGGCACCACCGCGGAACCGAAGGGGAACTCGCGCAGCTTGCGCCACACCCCGTCGGCGCCCTGTTCGTAGAGCGCGAAGCCGGTGCAGGACCACTCGGCCTGGTAGTCGGAGAGCTCCTCGAAGGCGCGGTCCATGGCCGCCTCCCCGATGCCGTGCGCCACGGTGACGTGCGGGTGGTACGGGAACTGCAGCTCGCGGGCGATCGGGCCGGAGGCGTCGCGGACCCGCTCCTGCAGCCGGCTGCAGGCCTCGCCGCCGTCGACCACCCGGACGTACACCACCGGCGACAGGGGCCGGAAGGTGCCCGTGCCGGAGAGCCGCATGGGGAACGGGCGGTCCGCCGCGGCGACCTCGCCCAGGTGCGCCTCGACGGCCGGCAGGGCGCCGTCGTCGACCTCGGTCGGTGGCAGCAGGGTGACGTGCGTGGGGATGCCGTGCGCCGCGGCGTCGCCGAAGCCCGCGCGCAGCTGCTGAAGCCGGCTGCCGTGAGGCTCCGGGACCGCGATCGACACACCGATCGTTACGGTCCCCACGTCGTCTCCTGTCGTTGTGGTGGTGAAACGCGATGGTGAAGCTCTGCGGTGGGCGCCGGGTGACCGCCGGAGCGGCCGCCCCGTCATCGACTGTACGACCACGACCCGGATGCGGGCAGGCGCAACCGGAGTGATGTGCGGCGCTGCGCGGTGGTACGGACCGCCGTCGCGGGCCGGTTCAGCGCCGGTCCGTCGCCCGGCGGCCCGCTGCCGGGGGTCAGTGCTTGGCGGGCAGGAAGCCGACCCGGTCGTACGCCCGGGCGAGGGTCTCCGCGGCGACGGCACGCGCCTTCTCCGCGCCCTTGGCCAGGATCGAGTCGAGGGTCTCGGGGTCGTCCAGGTACTGCTGGGTGCGCTCCTTGAACGGGGTCACGAACTCGACCATGACCTCGGCGAGGTCCGTCTTGAGGGCGCCGTAGCCCTTGCCGGCGTACCTCTCCTCCAGTTCGGGGACGTCCGCCCCGGTGAGGGTCGAGTAGATCGTGAGGAGATTGCTCACGCCGGGCTTCTCCACGACGTCGTAGCGGATCACCGTGTCGGTGTCGGTGACCGCGCTCTTCACCTTCTTGGCGGTGGCCTTCGGCTCGTCCAGGAGGTTGATGAGGCCCTTCGGCGTGGACGCCGACTTGCTCATCTTGACCGTCGGGTCCTGGAGGTCGTAGATCTTCGCCGTCTCCTTGAGGATGTACGCCTTCGGCATCGTGAACGTCTCGCCGAACCGGCCGTTGAAGCGCTCGGCGAGGTCGCGGGTGAGCTCGATGTGCTGGCGCTGGTCCTCGCCCACCGGCACCTCGTGGGCCTGGTAGAGCAGGATGTCCGCGACCTGCAGGACCGGGTACGTGAACAGGCCGACGGAGGCGCGGTCGGCGCCCTGCTTGGCGGACTTGTCCTTGAACTGGGTCATGCGGGAGGCCTCGCCGAACCCGGTGAGGCAGTTCATGATCCAGGCGAGCTGGGCGTGCTCGGGCACGTGACTCTGCACGAAGAGCGTGCAGCGGTCCGGGTCGAGACCGGCGGCCAGCAGCTGGGCGGTGGCCAGGCGGGTGTTGGCGCGCAGCTCCTTCGGGTCCTGCGGGACCGTGATCGCGTGCAGGTCGACGACCATGTAGAACGCGTCGTGGGTCTCCTGCAGGGCCACCCACTGCCGGACGGCGCCGAGGTAGTTGCCGAGGTGGAACGAGCCTGCGGTGGGCTGGATTCCGGAGAGCACGCGGGGTCGGTCAGTCGCCATGCCCACCATTCTCTCAGGCTCCGGGGGTCACTCGGGCGCGGGTCCGGAACAGGGGATCCCGATCCGTTCCCGACGGTGTGACGGGGGGACGGGACGCGGGAGGGACGTCATGCGGCGGTCGCCGCGCGGCGGGCCCGCCCCGGGCGGGCACGCCCCGCGGGGGGGCCGGGGGGAGGCAAAGGCACCGCGGAGTGCCCGCGG
>NZ_JBEORT010000093.1:0-8435 GCF_040302425.1 Streptomyces sp. NPDC126497 | reverse complement strand
GGGCCGCGGGCGGTCCTGATGGGGGCGGGGCCGGGGCGGGGGCCGGGCACGGTGCCGGACCGCCGCGCGGGGGCCGCGTCGGGAGCCGATCGCCCCGCGAGGTGCCGCGGGGGTCAGCCGAGGTCGATCTCCGGGTAGAGCGGGAAGCCGGCGACCAGGTCGGTGGCGCGGCGGGAGATCTCGTCGGCGACCTTCGCGTCGAGGACGTGGGCCGCCTTGGAGGGGGCGCCGGACTTGGTGGTGCCGGGCTCGGTGGTGGTCAGGACGCGGTCGATCAGACCCGCGACCTCGTCCATCTCCGCCGTGCCGAGGCCGCGCGTGGTGAGCGCGGGGGTGCCGATGCGGATGCCGGAGGTGTACCAGGCGCCGTTGGGGTCGGCGGGGATGGCGTTGCGGTTGGTGACGATGCCCGAGTCGAGCAGGGCGGCCTCGGCCTGGCGGCCGGTGAGGCCGTAGGAGGTGGCGACGTCGATCAGGTTGAGGTGGTTGTCGGTGCCGCCGGTGACCAGGGTGGCGCCGCGCCGCATCAGGCCCTCGGCGAGGGCGCGGGAGTTGTCGACGATGCGCCGGGCGTAGTCCTGGAAGGCGGGCTGCCGGGCCTCCGCGAGGGCGACGGCCTTGGCGGCCATGACGTGCGGGAGCGGGCCGCCGAGGACCATCGGGCAGCCGCGGTCGACCTGGTCCTTGAGGGAGTCGTCGCACAGCACCATGCCGCCGCGCGGACCGCGCAGCGACTTGTGGGTGGTGGTGGTGACGATCTGGGCGTGCGGGACCGGGTCGAAGTCGCCGGTGAGGACCTTGCCGGCGACCAGACCGGCGAAGTGCGCCATGTCGACCATGAGCGTGGCGCCGACCTCGTCGGCGATCTCGCGCATGATCCGGAAGTTCACCAGACGGGGGTAGGCGGAGTAGCCGGCGACGATGATCAGCGGCTTGAACTCGCGGGCGGAGACGCGCAGGGCCTCGTAGTCGATCAGGCCGGTCGCCGGGTCGGTGCCGTAGGAGCGCTGGTCGAACATCTTGCCGGAGATGTTCGGGCGGAAGCCGTGGGTGAGGTGGCCGCCGGCGTCCAGGGACATGCCGAGCATGCGCTGGTTGCCGAAGGCCTGGCGCAGCTCGGCCCAGTCGGCCTCGGAGAGGTCGTTGACCTGGCGGGCGCCGGCCTTCTCCAGGAAGGGGGCCTCGACGCGGTCGGCGAGGACGGACCAGAAGGCGACCAGGTTGGCGTCGATGCCGGAGTGCGGCTGGACGTAGGCGTGGCGGGCGCCGAAGAGCTCCCTGGCGTGCTCGGCGGCGAGCGACTCGACGGTGTCCACGTTGCGGCAGCCGGCGTAGAAGCGGCGGCCGATGGTGCCCTCGGCGTACTTGTCGCTGAACCAGTTGCCCATCGCGAGGAGGGTGGCCGGGGAGGCGTAGTTCTCCGAGGCGATCAGCTTGAGCATCTCGCGCTGGTCGGCGACCTCCTGGCCGATCGCGTCGGCGACGCGCGGCTCGACGGCGCGGATCGCCTGGAGCGCGGCACGGTAGGCGACGGACTCGGGGGTGGGATCTGTGGACACAAGGGCCTCCGGACGTCGGAATCAGCGTGCAGGTCGGCCCAGGCGCTCGGCACTCGTCGCTCGGACCGCTTCCCGATGGTTCATCCCATCCTCGCGCGCCAGTCACGGCCCGGGGCCAGGGTACCGGGTGTGCGGTGCGGGCGCCTTCGGCGTCCGCGATGCGGGAGCGTCCGCGGGGTCGCCGTCCGTCGTGGGGGGGGCGGGTGCGTCGTGACCGGTCGCGCGGTCCCCCGCGCCCCGGAGGGGCGCCCCCGCCGGGGCCCTCAGAGGATCACGTGGGGCAGGAACCGCGCGTACGCGTCCGTGACCAGGCCGGAGGACTCCCTGATGCCCAGGCCCGCGGACTCGTCCTCCACCACCCAGGCACCCAGGACCACGTGGTTGCCGTCGAAGGCGGGGAGCGGGGCCAGCTGCTGGTAGCAGCAGGGTTCGTCGCGGAGGACGGGGGCGGTGCCGGGCGCGTGGACCGTCACGCCGGCGCCCTCGCGGCCGAGCAGGGGCTTGGCGACCCAGCCCGTGGTGTCCGCCAGCTCCCGCGGACCGTCCAGGTAGGCGGGGAGGAGGTGGGGGTGGCCGGGGTGGAGCTCCCAGAGGATCGCCAGCAGGGCCTTGTTGCTGAGCAGCATCTTCCAGGCGGGCTCGATCCACAGGGTGGAGCCGGTGCCGCCGCCGTTGTCGAGGGTGTCGAGGACGTGGCCGGCGAAGCGGTCGGTGGTGAGCCACTCCCAGGGGTACAGCTTGAAGATGCTGCGGATGAACCGGAGCCGTTTGTCGACGAAGCGGCCGGAGAGGCGGTCCCAGCCGATCTCCTCCATGGAGAGCCAGTCGGTGTCGAGGCCGGCCTGCTCGGCGGTCTCCTTGAGGTAGGCGACGGTCATCAGGTCCTCGCCGAGTTCGTCGGCGGAGGAGTGCGCGAAGTACAGGGGGCCGCCCGGCGGGAGCAGGGCGGCCTGCTTCCGCCAGGCGTCGACGAGGCGTTCGTGCAGGGAGTTCCACTGGTCGGCGCCGGGGAAGCGTTCCTCCATCCAGAACCACTGGGGGGAGGCGGCCTCCACCAGGGAGGTCGGGGTGTCGGCGTTGTACTCCAGGAGCTTCGCGGGGCCGGTGCCGTCGTAACGGAGGTCGAAGCGGCCGTAGAGGGAGGGGAGTTCGGCGCGCCGGCGCCAGGCCTCGGTGACCGCGCGGGCGATGCGCGGGTCGGTGATGCCGAGGTCGGCGAAGCGGTCGGCGGTGACGATGTGCTCGGCCGCCGCGAGGCACATGCGGTGCAGTTCCTCGACGACCTCCTCCAGCGCCTCGACCTCCTCCAGGGTGAAGACGTAGTGGGCGCTCTCGTCCCAGTAGGGGCGCAGGGAGCCGTCGGGGTGGCGGGTGAGGGGGTAGATGAGCCCCTGCTCCTCGACGGTCTCCTGCCAGCCGGGGCGGGGCTCGATGGTGCGCCGTTCCATGGCCGCTCAGCCGCCGCCGCTGCCGGAGCCCGAGCAGCCGAAGCCGCCCCGGTCGACGGCCTCGCTGCGGCTGAAGGTGCCGTGGTCGGCGTAACCGTTGCTGACGTCGGCGTCGTAGTACCAGTCCGCGTCGGTGCGGGACGCGCCGGCCCGGCCGGCGGAACCGGCGGAGGAGGACGTGCAGTTCCTGTCGGCGACGACCTTGTAGCCGTTGAGGTAGTCGTAGCTGTCCCGGTCCACGCACCGCCGGTCCGGATCCGACCCGCACGCCGACAGCGCCGCCGCGAGGACCCCCATCCCCCCGAGCACCACGGTGCTGGACCGCAACCGTCGCCGTGACTCCGCCATGCCCCTCGCTCCTCCCTCGCAACTCCCCCGGCTCGCGGCGGACAGCCTAGAGGCCGCCCGCGTGCCACGCGCAGGAGCCCCCCGTCGTCTTCTTCGCGGTCCCGCGGGAGGACCGCCCGCCACCGCGCCGGCGCCCCCTTCGCCGTGGTCCGCGACGGAACCTTCCGTGAATACGGAACGCGTCGCCTCGACTCGTCGTTCTCCATGGTGAGACACCGTGAGGACGTCACGCATTCACATCAAGCAATGACCCGTTTTATATTGAATGTTCCTCATAAGCGCCCTCATGAAGCGCCTCAGGTCCACATAATCCCCTTCGGGGCGACCGCATTGCGCCGCCGGCATTCGACCGCGGCATGCGGGGGCACTCCCGGCCCGCTTTGACTTCGATCAGCGCGGTCGCTAGTTTGTGATCTTGTAAATGGACGTGCGCATGCACAACAATGGAGGCATTCAATGAAGGTAAAGGGAGCCGTCGCCGCAGGCGCCACGCTTCTGGCGGCTTTCCTGGGGGCGACGCAGGGAACTGCGGTCGCCGATACCCACAACTCTTCGGACACGTACGGACACACCGGTCGGTGCGCCTCCAGCCACGTATGCCTCTATTACAACTCGGGCCAGTCCGGGGCCAAGTTCACCCGTTACTACGACGACAACAACGTCCAGACGACGCTGAAGATACCGGACCTCGCGGGCTACTACTTCGACTCCTCCGGCGCCGGTGCCGGACAGGTGGTGAAGAACAACGCCGCCTCGGGAGAGATCTACGGCCTCCACTGTTCCATGTGGGTCTACTACAACAGCAACTACGGCGGAAACGTCGACTACTTCGGTGACAGCTCCTACGGGCAGCTCTGGTACACGTACAACGAGAACGCCTCCCTGAAGGCGGGCTGCCCGTAACCCCGTGCGCCGGCCCCGACCGATCTCCCGGTCGGGGCCGGCGCGCCGTTCGGCGCGGTCCGCGCTGCGCCGCGGACCGTCGAGCGATCGAAGAATCGATGCCTCATGCGACACGTCAAGAACATCCTGACCACGGCATGCGCCGCAGCCGCCCTGCTGGCGCTTCCCTCCTGCGCGGGCTCCGGTGACGACCCCGGCGCCGCCTCCCGGGAGCCGGCGCCCGGGAGGCACGCGCAGCCGTCCCCCGCCGCCGAGACCAACCCCCTCCCGCTGCCCGTGCACACGTACCTCCTGGCGCCGAGCAGAACGGCGGGGGTCAGGTCCGCCACCATCATCCTGGTGAATGCGTGCTTGCGGGAGCAGGACGTTCCGCCGCTGGAGGAAATGACGGTCAAGGCGGACGGCGAAAGCGATCCCGATCCCTACCAGGTCGGGCGACGCTATGGGCCGATCGTCGAGGACGACGTTCTGACCCACGGTTATCACCTCCCTCCGGACTGGACCGGAAACACATCCGGACCTCCGGAAGTGTCAGCCCGACAGGAGGCCGCCATGGACGGCCCCTCGGGTTGTCTCGCCGTCGCCCGGAGGGAACTCTTCGGCGAGAACTCCCTGGACTCCCCGACCGCGCGGAAAATCAGCAGCCAGAGCTTCAAGGAGTCCCTGGAGGATCCGAAGGTGAAGGCGGTCACCGCCGAGTGGTCGGCTTGCATGACCAAGAAAGGCCATGCGTACACAGACCCCTTGCAAGCGCTTTCAAAGGCCGATCTGAGCTCGCCGAAGCCGAGCAAGGAGGAACTGCGCGTCGCGGCCGCCGATTATTCCTGCAAGGAATCCACCGACCTGATTCCCACATGGCAGGCAGTCGAGGCCAGGATCCAGAACAAGGAAATAAAGAAGAACCTGGCGGACCTGAAAAAGGAAACCGCACAGCGCGATCGGATCATGGCGAAAGCCGACAAGATCGTCGAACAGGGCGGATGACGGCGCCGTGACACCGGCGGCGATGCCGACGAGCGCCCCGCCGCCGGTGCGTCAGGGCAGCGCCCGGCACAGGGCGTCCAGGGCGCCGGCCCAGGCGTGGTCCGGCGGGGTGGCGTAGCCGACCACCAGGGCGTCGCCCGCCACGGTGTCGGCGGCGGGGTGGCGGAAGTCGGAGAGGCCGAGGACGGTGAGGCCCTGCCAGGTGGCCGCCTGGACGACGGACCGCTCGGTGCCGGGCGGGAGCCGGAGGACCGCGTGCAGGCCGGCCGCGACACCGGTGATCCGGACGTCGGGGGCCCGGGCGGCGAGGGCCTCGGCCAGGGAGTCGCGGCGGCGGCGGTAGCGCAGCCGCGCGGCGCGGACGTGGCGGTCGTAGGCGCCGGAGGTGAGGAACTCGGCGAGGGTGAGCTGTTCGAGGGCGCTCACGGAGCGGCCGCCGCCGTGGGCGACGACGTCCGGGAGCAGGGACGGGGGCAGGACCATCCAGCCGAGGCGGAGTCCGGGGGCGAGGGACTTGCTGGCCGTGCCGAGGTGGACCACGTGGTCGGGGTCGAGGTCCTGGAGCGCGCCGACGGCCTGGCGGTCGTAGCGGAACTCGCCGTCGTAGTCGTCCTCCAGGATCAGTCCGCCGGTGCGGCGCGCCCAGTCGACGACGGCGGCGCGGCGCTCGGGCCGCAGGGCCCCGCCCAGCGGGAACTGGTGGGCGGGGCTGAGCAGGACCGCGTCGGCGTCGCCCGCGTCCCGCGTGCGGGTGCCGAGGGAGTCGAAGGGGAGCGGGACGGTGGCCAGGCCGGCGCGGGCGGCCAGGTCCCAGTGGGCGTCCAGTCCGTAGGACTCCACGGCGAGGGTGCGGGCGCCGCGGGCGCGCAGGACCTCGCAGAGGAGGCGGAGGCCGCCGGCGAAACCGGAGCAGACGACGATCCGTTCGGGGTCGGCGCGTACGCCCCGGACGCGCGCCAGGTAGCCGGCGAGGGCGGTGCGCAGTTCGGGGCGGCCGAGCGGGTCGCCGTAGCCGAGGGCGTCGTGCGGGGCGGTGGCCAGGGCGCGGCGGGCGGCCTTGAGCCATGCGGCGCGGGGGAAGGAGGCGAGGTCGGGGGTGCCCGGGACGAGATCGTACGGAAGCCGCCCGGGGACCCGGCGCGGGGAGGGCCGGCGGGCCGGCGGACCGGGCACCGCGCGGTCGGCCACCCGGGTGCCGGAGCCCTGCCGGGCCGCGAGCCAGCCCTCGGCGACCAGGTCGGCGTAGGCGTCGGCGACGGTGTTGCGGGCGATGCCCAGGTCGGCGGCGAGGGAGCGGGAGGAGGGCAGCCGGGTGCCGGGGGTGAGCCGGCCGGTGCGGACGGCCTCGCGCAGGGCGTCGGTCAGACCGCGGCGCAGGCCGGGTCCGGCCGGTTCGAGGTGGAGGTCGATGCCGAAAGTGGCCCAGCGTTCCGCCATGGAAGTGGACCATACCCGTGGGCTGCCCCGCTCCTAGGGTCGGAGGCATGACGAACACCGGAACGACCACGACCGCACCGTACGCCGCCGAGCCGCCCGTCCGGCTGGAGTGGGCCCGGCACGCCCCCGAGGTCTACAAGGCGATGATCCGGCTGGACTCCGCCGCCAGGAAGGGACTCGACGCCAAGCTGTACGAGCTGGTCAAGATCCGCGCCTCACAGCTCAACCACTGCGCGTTCTGCCTCGACATGCACACCAAGGACGCGCTCGCGGCGGGCGAGAGCGTCGAGCGGATCGTCCAGCTCGGCGCGTGGGAGGAGTCGCGGCACTTCTACACGGAGAAGGAGCTCGCGGCGATCGAGCTGACCGAGGCGGTCACCGTGCTGACCGACGGCTTCGTGCCGGACGAGGTGTACGCGCGGGCCGCCGCGCAGTTCGAGGAGCCGGAGCTGGCGCAGCTGATCGCCGCGATCACGGTGATCAACGCGTGGAACCGGTTCGGCGTGACCTGTCGGATGACGCCGGGTCACTACACGCCGGGACAACACGCGTGACGGTCCGTACGACCCGCCTGGACGCCGGTGTGCGCAGCGCGCTGCAGGCCGTGAGCGCCGCCGCCGGGAAGGGCCTCGGCGACCCCGGGCTGGCCGAGCTGGTCCAGATCCGCGCCTCGCAGCTCAACCACTGCGCGTTCTGCCTCGACATGCACCTCGCGATCGCCCGCAGGGACGGGGCGGTGCGCGAGGCGCAGCTCGACCTCCTGAGCGCCTGGCAGGAGGCCGGCGACGACGTCTTCGACGCGCGGGAGCGGGCCGCGCTGGAGCTGACGGAGGCGGTCACCGTGCTGACCGACGGCTTCGTGCCGGACGAGGTGTACGCGCGGGCCGCCGCGCACTTCGACGCCGTCCGGCTCGCCCACCTCGTCGCGCTGATCACCGCCGTCAACAGCTGGAACCGGCTGATGGTCGGCCGCCGGATCCCCCCGGGTTCCACCGAGTGGTGAACCGGGGCAGGGCCGACCGCGTCCGCCCGGCGGACGCGGTCAGCCCTGCCGGCAGGTGGTGTCCGGGGGGCAGAAGTGGGCGAGGGCCGTCAGCGCCAGGTGCAGTTCGGGGTCGATGCCGTCGGTGGGCGGGCCGTACGCGGCGATCGCGTACACCTTGCCGTCGCCCGGCGCGCGGAAGCGCACGTCCTGGACGTGCCAGCTGCCGGCGTCCGGCTCGCCCCGCAGGGAGTCGGCCCGGTACTCCAGTCGCAGTCCGGAGACGTCCCCCTCCTCGACCGGCTCCAGGGCGACCTTCTCGAAGCCGTCGGCCTTCGGCGTGCTGTCGGACAGGAACAGGTCGAAGGACTCCTCGGGGGAGGACTCCGCGACCTCGTACACCTGGAGGCGGCGGAGGCCGTCGGCGCTGCGGTAGTTGACGACGTCCATGCCGTGCCGGGAGGCCACCGTCTCGCGCGTCCAGCCCAGCGGGCGGCCGATGGTGAAGCCCTCGGCGTCGGTGTGGAGTTCGTAGTCGGCGGGGAGTCCGGACCCCTCACCGGAGGGGGAGTCCGTGACCTCGTCGGTGGGTTCGACGGCGGCCGTGCCCACGTCCGACGGTCCGGGGGCCGCGTCGTCGGCCGGCGCCGGCCCCGAGGTGGCCGCGCGATCGTCGCGGGAGCCGGGCCCGCCGTCCGTTCCGTCGCCGTCGACGACCAGCGTCAGCACCAGTGCCACGGCGGCCCCGGCCGCGGCGGCCCCGCCCAGCACGCC
>NZ_JBEORT010000092.1:0-27658 GCF_040302425.1 Streptomyces sp. NPDC126497 | reverse complement strand
GGTCACACCCCCCGGGGGCGGCCGCCCGGGGGGGGCGGCGCGGGGGTCCGCGCCCGGGGCGTCCCCGCGGCCCCCGCCCCCGCGCGGGGGGGGGCGGGCCCCCCCACACCAGGTGTGCGGGTCCGCCGGGCCGACCGGAGGAGTCGGATCAACCGAGGCAGCACTAAACCCGGTCGGTGACCGGAGTCACCGACCGGGCTGGTGTTCAGCGCAAGGTCAAGCGCCGCGACGCTGTTGCGAAGACGTGCCGTCCTCGTCCTCGTCGTCGTCCTCATAGAGGTCGGCATACCGTGCGTACAGGTCGTCGTCTTGCTCATCGTCCTCGAAACGCTCACCGTTCGGTGGCTGGTTCGATGGCGATGCGCCCAGCTCCTCGGCCAGGCGTGAGAGGTCAGTCCCACCGCTGTTGTACTTCAGCTGGCGGGCGACCTTCGTCTGCTTGGCCTTGGCCCGGCCGCGCCCCATGGCTCGACCCCCTCAACGACGGGGCTCGACGGCCCCAGAGTCTTGACACGCGTTCATGGTCCAGAACGGGCTCTCCGTGAAGAGACCGGTCCGTAGGGCTTCCACGGTACCTGAGCCCGCGCCCATACGGTACGTCGCCCGCATGACGTGCCCGCGCCCAGGGCCATCGAGGAGCCCTGTCCTCGCTGGTCAACCGCGATTTTAACCACTTATCCACGGTCGACCCGCCGGGAGAAGTGAGAGTTCTCTCCACGTGCCCTCCGGCGGGTACCGCACATACGTACGAAGGCGCTCCGGTCCGGGGCGCCCCGTACGCGTCATCGCACCGGGCGGGCCTCGGCCATCCGCTGCTCGGCGATCCGGTCGGCCGCCGCGGCCGGCGGGATCCCGTCCTCCTTCGCACGTGCGAATATGGCGAGCGTGGTGTCGAAGATCTTCGACGCCTTCGCCTTGCACCGGTCGAAGTCGAAGCCGTGCAGCTCGTCGGCGACCTGGATGACACCGCCGGCGTTCACCACGTAGTCCGGCGCGTAGAGGATCCCGCGGTCGGCGAGGTCCTTCTCCACGCCCGGGTGGGCGAGCTGGTTGTTGGCGGCGCCGCAGACCACCTCGGCGGTCAGCACCGGCACGCTGTCGTCGTTCAGCGCCCCGCCGAGCGCGCACGGGGCGTAGACGTCCAGGCCCTCGGTGCGGATCAGCGCCTCGGTGTCGGCGACGGCCGAGACGCCCTGCGGGTGCCGGTCGAGGACCCGTCGCACGGCGTCCTCGCGCACGTCGGTGATCACGACCTCGGCGCCTTCGGCGCGCAGGTGCTCCACCAGGTGGTGGCCGACCTTGCCGACGCCCGCGACGCCGACCTTGCGGTCGCGCAGCGAGGGATCGCCCCACAGGTGCTGGGCGGCGGCGCGCATGCCCTGGTAGACGCCGAAGGCGGTGAGCACGGAGGAGTCGCCCGCGCCGCCGTTCTCGGGGGAGCGACCGGTGGTCCAGCGGCACTCGCGGGCCACCACGTCCATGTCGGCCACGTAGGTGCCGACGTCGCAGGCGGTGACGTACCGGCCGCCGAGCGAGGCGACGAACCGGCCGTAGGCCAGCAGCAGTTCCTCGCTCTTGATCTGCTCCGGGTCGCCGATGATCACGGCCTTGCCGCCGCCGTGGTCGAGTCCGGCCATGGCGTTCTTGTACGACATCCCGCGGGCGAGGTTCAGCGCGTCGGCGACGGCCTCCTCCTCGGAGGCGTACGGGTAGAAGCGCGTACCGCCGAGGGCGGGGCCCAGCGCGGTGGAGTGGAGGGCGATGACGGCCTTGAGGCCGGTGGCGCGGTCCTGGCAGAGCACGACTTGCTCGTGGCCCCCCTGGTCCGAACGGAACAGGGTGTGCAGGACGCCGTCAGATACGTCGGTCACTGTGGTGACTCCTGAGTAAGTAGCGGCGGGTGGGGCCGGCCCCCGTAGAGGTGGCGGAGACCGTGGCACGAGAGTAGATCCTCCCGCGCCGGTCGACGGCACTGTGTCTCACATCACCTCCGTCCGGGGTACCGCCGTGCGGCGGTACGCGGAGGCTCCCCCTCCGTCCGGACCGGGGCCGGGCTGGTTTTCGCGACGGCCCGTGGGGCAGGGAGCAGGCGTGCCCAAGGTGTCCTCGGTGATCGTCCCCTACGCGACCTACTTGCGCGTGTACGAACCGCTGGCCGCCTTTCCGGAAGCGGAACGCGACCACTGGGCGCGGTACGCCCGCCGCCCCGACCGTCCCTCCTGCCAGGACGAGCTCCGCCGGGCCCTGGCCGGCCTCGCGGCCACCCCGCCGGCGCCGGTGCCGGCGCACGAGAGCGGCGACGCGTTCGTGCTGGAGGCCGACGGCGTGGTCCGCGTCTGTCCCTGGCGCACCCGGCTGCGCGGCTGGCAGGCCCTGGGCGAGCTCGCCGAGGACTTCCCGCCGCCGGTCCTGGACGCGTTCCTGCCCCCGGTCGTGCGGCACCAGGCGACCCGGGACTACGAGCGCTGGCTGGCCGACCACCCCGACGCCCGGCCGTGGATCCGCACCGCGACCTGGCAGGTGCCGATCAACTGGTTCGTGCTGTTCGCGGACGACGAGCGGGAGTACGACGAGGGCTCCGCCGACGAGGCGCCCGTCCTGCGCTACCGCACCCCGATGGTCCAGGCCCGCCGGCGGGTGGCACGGGGACTGCGGGCGCTCAGGGACGCCATGGACGAGAGCCTGCTGATCGACGGCCTCGTGGACGTCGGACGCTGGCTGGAGGAGTTCCACCCGCGCTCGCTGGTCGAACTGGACTACGGGGGACTGGTGCACGCCCTGCCGGCCGGCAGGCTCGAGGACGACCACTCGGCGGCGGACGTGGCCGAGGGGATCGCGGCGCTGCGCCGGGGCGACGAGGAGGGCGCCGGGGCCGTCTACGGGCGCCTCGTGGAGCGGTGGCGGTCGGTGCGCGACCTGCGCTCGGCGAACTGACGTTTGACCAAACGCCGTTCTTGGGGTTTTGTCTTCGCCCTGGGCGTTCTGAGGTTTCGTCAGCGGGGTCCCGGCGACGGACGTGGGTGCCGATCCGGGCGTATGTCCCAAGCGCGTCAAGCGTGACGGACCGCACGTACGCGGCCCTTGCGCCCCTTGCCCCTCCTCATGCCAAAATAGGACAAGGAGTCCGGGGAGGGCTCCTCCGTCCTGCTGTGCTCCACTATGGGCGGGATCTCAGCATTGCACGCTTTGGGGGGTCCGGTGCCTCCTGATCACCGCTGTGACTGATCGTCACAGCGGTGTGACTGTCCGCTATGGCATGGTCCATCGGCTTCCGCGGCTGATGGACACCTGGGAGGGCAATTCCATCGGTTTGGCCGACGTGGCTGGACAGATGGTGTAGTTGTAGTGCCGAGGACAAGCCGTTCGTCCTATAACCGACTCGACTCGCGTCCGCCATTTCGGGCAACGCGGGTCAAGGTGCAGAATTTAGAGGAAAGAACCGAGAAGGTTCGGTTCTCCCGAGGAGGCCGCTCATGACCGCTCGCACCCCTGATGCCGAGCCGCTGCTGACCCCGGCTGAGGTCGCCACCATGTTCCGCGTCGACCCCAAGACGGTCACGCGCTGGGCGAAGGCAGGCAAGCTCACGTCGATCCGCACGCTCGGCGGGCACCGCCGCTACCGCGAAGCCGAGGTCCGCGCACTGCTCGCGGGCATTCCGCAGCAGCGCAGCGAGGCCTGAACAACCGCATGAACCGGGCACGACCGGCTGGTCCCCCATCGGCCGAGGCGCCCGGGAGAACTGGCTCCAAGCGACGCGGGGACTGCCCCAACAGGCCCCTCGCCCAAGCCGATCAGGGCTTTCCAGGCAACTGAACAAGGGTGCGTCGTCGATCGCGCTGGACTCCGTCGGGTCCAGCGCGATCTTTTTTGTGCGCCGGCGGGGGCCCGGGCGGCCCCTGCGGGATCCGGGGGAACGCCCTGTGCGCGGGCCCGTCGGACTCCGGGGGCGGACGGGGGATCACCTGTGCGCCGGCCGTCGGGCACCTCTCCGGTCAGTGCAATTGCACATATTAAATTGACCTGTTGTAGGAGGGGTGTAAATGCGGCACTCTTCGAAACTGATGCGGTGACACCCGTCACATACCAGTCGGCTTGTTGAGCCTGTGGCATATGCGCTAGAGGGAACGGGCGTGGGGATCCGGTTGTTCCCCGGCCGGTCGGGAGGCGTCCGGGGTGCGGGGCGCGGAGTCCAGCGCCAGCCGCAGCAGACGGTGGCAGATCGGGCAGTGACGGGTGAGGTGCCGGTACGACGACGCGGCCGACAGGTGCGCACGGAGCAGGGCCCGCGTCTCGTGCCTAGCCGATGCCGCCATAACGCCACCTCCAGGGGCACACGGGGCGGTGCCCTGCCTCCTCTGGAGTACCGGGGGGCGGCGGGCCCGTCAAGACGGCGTGAGGGGCGCGGATGGGGATCGTGTCCCCTCGTGGAGCACGGCCTCGTGCGGGAGGTCCGCGTCCCCTGCGGGGCGCGGACCTCTTCGTCGGGTGCGGTCCTGACGGGATGTGCGGTGCCGGTGCGCGGCTCCGCCGCAGGGCGCCGCCGCGGGGCGCCGCCGCGGGGCGAGGCCTCGTGCGGGGGTGTGCCCTCATGCGAGAGGCCCGCGTCCCTTGCGGGATGCGGGCCTCTCACTTACTGCGGTCCTGACGGGATTTGAACCCGCGGCCTCCACCTTGACAGGGTGGCGAGCACTCCAAACTGCTCCACAGGACCAGGTTTCGCAGCGCCGTTCCTGCGTTGCGCTGCGAGAAGGACTCTACATGAGGTGGAGACCCCTGGTCGAACTCACCCTGTGTGCGGGGACCGTCACGGCGCCGCCGCGTCGATCGCCTTCACGATCCGCTTGTCCGACACGGGATACGCGGTACCGAGCGCGTGGGCGAAATAACTGACCCTCAGCTCCTCGATCATCCAGCGGATGTCCCGCACCTGCTGCGGCACCGGCCGCCCCTGCGGCATCTGCTCCAGCAGCCACGCGTACTCGTCCCGCATCTCCCGGACCTTCGCCATGCGCGTGGTGTCCCGCTGGGCGTTCGCCGGCATCTGCTGCAGGCGCCGGTCCACGGCCACCAGGTAGCGCAGCAGGTCCGGCAGCCGCCGCAGGCCCGCCTCCGTCACGAAACCGGGCCGCACGAGGCCGTCCAGCTGCTGCCGTACGTCCTGGAGGTTGGGCAGCAGGGCGGGACTCCGTACGCCCTTCAGACGGCGCTCACAGGCCTGCCACGCCGCCAGCACCTGCTGCACCTGCCCCACGGCGCGCACCGTCGTGTCGACGATCTCCGCGCGGACCTTGTCGTACAGCCTCCGGTAGGGCTCCTCGTCCCACACCGGCCCGCCGAAGTCGGCGATCAGCTTGTCCGCCGCGGCCGTCGCGCAGTCGTCGAACAGCGCCTGCACCGACCCGTGCGGATTCGCGGACAGCGCCAGCTTCTGGGCGTTCGTCAGCTTCTCGGAGGCGAACTTCGCGGGGTTCACCGGGATCCCCAGCAGGATCAGCCGGCGGGTGCCCTTCCACATCGCCTCCGCCTGCTCGGCCTCCGTGTCGAACAGCCGGACCGACACCGTGTCGCCGTCGTCGACCAGCGCCGGATACGCCTTCACCGGCTGACCGGCCCGGCGCGTCTCGAACACGCGGGTGAGCGAGCCGATCGTCCAGTCCGTCAGCCCCTTGCGCTCCAGCGACTCGCCGCCCTCGCGCTGCGCCGTGGCGGCGGCCGCCTGGGAGAGCGCCTTGCGGGCCTTCGGCCGCAGCCGGAGCCTGAGCGCCTCCAGGTCCTTGTCCTCGGCGATCTTGCGGCGCCGCTCGTCGACGATCCGGAACGTCACCTTCAAGTGGTCCGGCACGCGGGACCAGTCGAAGTCCTCGGCCTCGAACGGCACCCCGACCATCCGCTTCAGCTCACGGGCCATCGTGACCGTCAGCGGCTCCTGCAGGGGCACCGCCCGCTCCAGGAACGCCTTCGCGTAGTTCGGCGCCGGCACGTAGTTGCGCCGGATCGGCTTGGGAAGCGAACGGATCAGCTCGGTGACGACCTCCTCGCGCAGTCCCGGGATCTGCCAGTCGAAGCCCTCGTCCGTCACCTGGTTCAGCACCTGGAGCGGAATGTGGACCGTCACGCCGTCGGCGTCCGCGCCCGGCTCGAACTGGTACGTCACCCGGAACTTGAGCGGACCCTGCCGCCACGAGTCGGGATAGTCGGCCTTGGTGACCTTCTCCGCCGACTCGCGGATCAGCATCTCCCGCTCGAAGTCGAGGAAGTCCGGCTGCTCGTGCCGCTTGTGCTTCCACCACGAGTCGAAGTGCGCCCCCGACACCACGTGTTCGGGGATCCGCTGGTCGTAGAAGTCGAACAGGGTCTCGTCGTCGACCATGATGTCCCGGCGCCGGGCGCGGTGCTCCAGCTCCTCGACCTCGGTCAGCAGCTTCCGGTTGTCGGCGTAGAACTTGTGGTGCGTCCGCCAGTCCCCCTCGACCAGGGCGTTGCGGATGAACAGCTCCCGGGAGACCTCCGGGTCGATCCGGCCGTAGTTCACCTTGCGCTGCGCCACGATCGGCACGCCGTACAGCGTCACCTTCTCGTACGCCATCACGGCCGCCTGGTCCTTCTCCCAGTGCGGCTCGCTGTACGTGCGCTTGAGCAGGTGCTCGGCGAGCGGCTCCACCCACTCCGGCTCGATCTTCGCGTTGACCCGCGCCCACAGCCGGGACGTCTCCACCAGCTCGGCCGACATCACGAACCGCGGCGGCTTCTTGAACAGCGCCGAACCCGGGAAGATCGCGAACTTGGCGTTCCGCGCGCCCAGGTACTCGTTCCGACCGCCGTCCTTGCGGCCGGCGCCCGGACCGGAGTCCTTGGACTCCTTCACGTCCTTCATGCCGATGTGCGACAGCAGACCGGCCAGCAGGGAGACGTGGATCCGGTCGCCGGGGGCGTCCTCCTCGTTGAGGTGGATGCCCATCTGCTTGGCGACCGTGCGCAGCTGCGTGTAGATGTCCTGCCACTCGCGGATCCGCAGGAAGTTCAGGTACTCCTGCTTGCACATCCGGCGGAACGACGACGAACCGCGCTCCTTCTGCTGCTCGCGGACGTACCGCCACAGGTTGAGGTAGGCGAGGAAGTCGCTGGACTCGTCCCGGAACCGGGCGTGCTGCTGATCGGCCTGCGTCTGCTTGTCGGCCGGCCGCTCCCGCGGATCCTGGATGGACAGCGCGGCGGCGATGACCATGACCTCGCGGACACAGCCGTTCCTGTCCGCCTCCAGCACCATGCGGGCCAGCCGCGGGTCCACCGGAAGCTGCGCCAGCTTCCGCCCGGTCTGCGTCAGCCGCTTGCGGGGGTCCTTCTGCGCCGGGTCCAGCGCGCCCAGCTCCTGGAGCAGCTGCACGCCGTCGCGGATGTTGCGGTGGTCCGGCGGGTCGATGAACGGGAACTTCTCGATCTCGCCCAGCCCGGCCGCCGTCATCTGCAGGATGACCGAGGCGAGGTTGGTGCGCAGGATCTCCGCGTCCGTGAACTCCGGACGGGACAGGAAGTCGTCCTCGCTGTACAGCCGGATGCAGATGCCGTCCGAGGTGCGGCCGCAGCGGCCCTTGCGCTGGTTGGCGCTGGCCTGCGAGACCGGCTCGATCGGCAGCCGCTGCACCTTGGTGCGGTGGCTGTAGCGCGAGATGCGGGCGAAGCCGGGGTCGATGACGTACTTGATGCCCGGCACGGTCAGGGACGTCTCGGCCACGTTGGTCGCCAGGACGATCCGGCGGCCGCTGTGCTGCTGGAACACCCGGTGCTGTTCGGCGTGCGACAGCCGGGCGTACAGGGGGAGCACCTCGGTCGACCGGTACCGCTTCTTCGTCAGCGCGTCCGCCGTGTCCCGGATCTCCCGCTCACCGGAGAGGAACACCAGGATGTCGCCCGGCCCCTCCGCCATCAGCTCCTCGACGGCGTCCGTGATCGCGGTGATCTGGTCGCGGTCGGCGTCCTCCGAGTCCTCCTCCAGCAGCGGCCGGTACCGCACCTCCACCGGATAGGTGCGTCCGCTGACCTCGATGATCGGGGCGTCCCCGAAATGCCGGGAGAAACGCTCCGGGTCGATGGTCGCCGAGGTGATGACCACTTTGAGGTCCGGCCGCTGCGGCAGCAGCTGCGCGAGGTAGCCGAGCAGGAAGTCGATGTTGAGCGACCGCTCGTGCGCCTCGTCGATGATGATCGTGTCGTAGGCGCGCAGCTCGCGGTCGGTCTGGATCTCGGCGAGCAGGATGCCGTCCGTCATCAGCTTGACGAAGGTGGCGTCCGGGTTCACCTGGTCGGTGAAGCGGACCTTCCAGCCGACGGTCTCGCCCAGCGGCGTGTCCAGCTCCTCCGCCACCCGCTCCGCGACCGTACGGGCGGCGATCCGGCGGGGCTGGGTGTGTCCGATCATGCCCCGGAGGCCACGGCCCAGCTCCATGCAGATCTTCGGGATCTGCGTGGTCTTGCCGGAACCGGTCTCACCCGCGACGATCACCACCTGGTGATCACGGATGGCCTCGGCGATCGCGTCCTTCTTCTGGCTGACGGGCAGCTGCTCGGGGTACGTGACCGCGGGCACCCGGGCGCGCCGCCGGGCCATGCGCTCCTCGGACGCGGCGACCTCCGCCTCGATCTCGGTGAGCACGGCGGCGCGGGCCTCGGGCTTGCGGATCCTGCGGGCTCCCTCGAGCCGGCGCCCAAGCCGGTGCGCGTCGCGCAACGACAGCTCGGTGAGGCGGGAGGCGAGGGAGCCGAGAGCGGGGGCGGAGTGCGTAGACATACGAAGTCCAGGGTCTCATCCCGCGAAAATTCGCGGCCAATGATTTTGCCGTGGTGCCTGTGCGGAGGCACACAACAAGGCCCCGATCGATGATCGGGGCCTGTGTTGTGGCTGGGGCCGGGGTCGAACCGGCGACCTATCGCTTTTCAGGCGATCGCTCGTACCAACTGAGCTACCCAGCCGCGGTGTTTCACGTGAAACACCAGCGGTCCTGACGGGATTTGAACCCGCGGCCTCCACCTTGACAGGGTGGCGAGCACTCCAAACTGCTCCACAGGACCAAGCGTGTCGTACGACAGTGTCGCACAGGGTGGTGCGTGCCCCCAACGGGATTCGAACCCGTGCTACCGCCTTGAAAGGGCGGCGTCCTAGGCCGCTAGACGATGAGGGCTATCGGCCCGCCTGGGCGCTTCTCAGCGCGTCGGGGACGTGAGAAGCATATGGGATGGCGGGAGGTATCGCCAAAACGGTTTACGGCGCGGGTGTCGAGGGGGTGGCCGACGGGGTTCCGGAGGAGGGGGGCGACGAGGTGGCCGCGCCCGGCTGGTTCTCCTTCGGAAGGTGGCGGCTGACCTCCGCCGTGGTCAGGCCGAGGCCGCCCAGTTCGATCGAGTCCCAGGCCTGGAGGCGGCGGGTGTCGCGGTCGAAGTAGAGGATCGACGTCTCGATCGGATCCGGGTACTTCCCCTCGATGGCGCGCAGACCGCTGCCTCCGGTGGAGCCCTCGACGCGGAGCCGGGTGCCGTACTTCATGACCTCCGTCTCCTCGTGGTGGATGTGCCCGGCCAGCACCAGCGGCACGGTGCCGTCGACCTCGCGTGCCGCCGACGGCTCGTGCGCGACCGCCACGTCCACCGGGGTGCCGGCGGTCCGCTGGTCGCGCAGCGCGGAGGCGAGCCGGGCGCCCGCCAGCTCCTGGGACTGCTCGGCCCCGTTCCTCTGCGAGCGGTCGGGGGTGAACTGCGGGTCACCGATGCCGGCGAAGCGCAGCCCGGCGACGGTCCTCGCCCTGCCGTCGTCGAGGACGTGGACGTTCTCCAGGCCTTCGAGGTAGCGCTGGGTGACGCGCGAGTCGTGGTTTCCGCGGACCCAGACGTAGGGGGCGCCCAGATCCTCGATGGGGTCCAGGAAGCCGTTCTCGGCGGCGGTGCCGTGGTCCATCGTGTCGCCCGAGTCGACGATCACATCGACCCGGTACTGCTCCACCAGTGAGGCGATGATCTTCCAGCTGGCCGGGTTGAGGTGGATGTCGGAGACGTGCAGGACGCGGATGGTGGTCGGGTCGGGCCGGTAGGCGGGGAGGGTGGAGGTGGCGTCGTAGAGCTTGGTCACGTTGGTGACCAGCCGCGCCAGCTCCTTCTGGTAGACGTCGAACTCGGTGACGATGCTGCGCGCGTTGCCGACCAGGGACGGGGCGGAGGAGAGCAGGCCGGAGAACCTGGGTTCCAGTACGGAGTCGGGGTTCCAGGTGGCGTACGCCGTGCCGCCGGACGCGGCCAGCAGGCCGAGGGCGAGGCCGCCGGCGGCGAGGGCCCGGCGGGGGCGGCGGTAGACGACGAGGCCGAGGGCGTTGGCGCCGGTGACGACGGCGACGCAGGAGCGTACGGCGAGGTCGGTGGTGCCGCGGGCGATGTCCTCGGTGACCTCGTCCTGGAGGCCGGAGAGGCGTTCGGGGTGGTCCACGAGGGCCTGGGAGCGCGCGGGGTCGAGCTGGTCGACGTTGACGTCCAGACGGACGGGGGCGATGTGGCTGTCGAGCTGGAGGGCGCCCAGCGGAGAGATGTTGATCTTCGTGCCGCCGGTGACGGAGGGACGCAGGGTCATGGTGGTGTTCATGGGGCCCACGGGGACCCGCACATTGCCGACGACCAGCAGGCCGAGCCAGGCGCCGAGGACGACCACGGCGACGAGGCCGGCCGCGCGCGCCCAGGGACGCGGCCGCGGGGCGAGGGTGAGCGTCGCGGTGGTGGGCCGGCGGGGGGAGCGGCGGCGGACGAGGGCCCGCGGGACCCGGGGGAAGCGGTGGAGGACGTTCAGGACGGCGGAGGGGACGCGGGCCATTGGTCCCGTATGCCCAAGTCGGCGGCCGGATATGCGGAGCTCACGCACGCCTCGTACGGACGGCTCGTGCCCGACAATGGCTTCGTGCTGGAGATGACGCGCGAGATGTTCGAGGAGCTGGTCGCCGAGGCGCTGGACCGGATCCCGCCGGAGCTGACGCGACTGATGGACAACGTCGCGGTGTTCGTGGAGGACGAGCCGCCGGCGGACGATCCGGAGCTCCTCGGACTGTACGAGGGGACTCCGCTGACGGAGCGGGGCGAGTGGTACGCGGGGGTGCTGCCGGACCGGATCACCATCTACCGGGGGCCGACGCTGCGGATGTGCGAGTCCCGGGAGGACGTCGTCGCCGAGACGGAGATCACGGTGGTGCACGAGATCGCACACCACTTCGGGATCGACGACGCCCGGCTGCACGCGCTGGGCTACGGATAGGCCGTACGCGTGTCCTCTCGCGGGTGGCGGGAGTTGGGGTTGTTGACCCTGTACTCCACCCGGAGGTGGCCCCGTGCGCCGCTTGTACGTCCCCGTCCGCCTGGCCGCCACGGTCATGGCCGTCGCCGCCGCCGCCGGCTGCATGAGTGTGGGGGAGGACGGTGCGGGCGGTGCCGCCGGGCCGTCGCGCTCCGCGGGGAGACAGGGCGGTGAGGAGCCGGACGGGGGCGCCACGGTGTCGGGCGGCGGTACCGGTTACGGCGCCGCGTCGGTCGACGGGGCGCGCGGAGACGGCCGGGGCGAGGGACGCGGGGGCGGGCGGCGGAAGGGCAGGGCGGAGAAGGCGGCGTCCACCGTGGCCCCGCCGTCCGCGGACGCGAGCCGGTCCGCGCCGGCCGACGGAGGGCCGGACGGGCCCGCGGGGCCGAGCCCCGACGACGGGCCCGTTCCCCCGGAGCCGTCGCGGACACCGGACCCGGACCCCGCGCCCACGTCGCCCGAGCCGTCGGTCTCCCCGGAGCCGACGCAGGCGGAGCCGTCCTCGTCGGCGCACCAGCCGCCCGAGACACAGCTGGCGCGGCGGGAGCCGGCGCCGGAAGCGGGGGCGCCCGTCTGAGCTCTCCGCCAGCGCTTCCCCGCCCGTCGGACCCCGCGCCCACCTGCCGGTTTGCTTTCAGGGTGCCGAGGTGCGTATGGTGGCAGATCGTTTGATCCTATTTGCCCGGCGCCACTGCAGAGCGCGCCGTGTGGCGCGTACTCTCTCCCTTGCCGTGGTGGACCGCATCGAGGCGGTCGTATTGCGAATCGCGAATCACGGAGTTGACGGGCGCGTGCCGAAGAGACTCCGGAAGGTTTCGCATTCGTATGCCCATCGCCAGTACTGATCACGTCGTCGTGCCCGAGAACACCGAGGACACCGACATCGACGTCACCACCGAGGTGGCGACCCCCGAGACCACCTTCGCCGACCTCGGCCTGCCCGAGGGCGTCGTGCGCAAGCTCGCGCAGAACGGCGTGACCACCCCCTTCCCGATCCAGGCCGCGACCATCCCGGACGCCCTGGCCGGCAAGGACATCCTCGGCCGCGGCCGCACCGGCTCCGGCAAGACCCTCTCCTTCGGTCTGCCGACCCTGGCCACGCTGGCCGGGGGCCGCACCGAGAAGCACAAGCCGCGCGCCGTCATCCTGACGCCGACGCGCGAGCTGGCCATGCAGGTCGCCGACGCGCTCCAGCCCTACGGGGACGTCCTCGGCCTGAAGATGAAGGTCGTCTGCGGCGGCACCTCGATGGGCAACCAGATCTACGCCCTCGAGCGCGGCGTCGACATCCTGGTCGCCACCCCGGGCCGTCTGCGGGACATCATCAACCGCGGCGCCTGCTCCCTGGAGAACGTGCAGATCACCGTCCTCGACGAGGCCGACCAGATGTCCGACCTGGGCTTCCTGCCCGAGGTCACCGAACTGCTCGACCAGGTCCCGGCCGGCGGCCAGCGGATGCTGTTCTCCGCCACCATGGAGAACGAGATCAAGACCCTCGTCGACCGCTACCTCGACGACCCGGCGACGCACGAGGTCGACGCGGCGCAGGGCGCGGTGACGACCATGTCGCACCACATCCTCGTCGTGAAGCCCAAGGACAAGGCGCCGGTCACCGCGGCCATCGCTTCCCGCAAGGGCCGCACCATCATCTTCGTCCGCACCCAGCTGGGCGCCGACCGCGTCGCCGACCAGCTGCGCGAGTCCGGGGTGAAGGCGGACGCGCTGCACGGCGGCATGACCCAGGGCGCGCGGACGCGGACGCTGGCCGACTTCAAGGACGGCTACGTCAACGTCCTGGTCGCCACCGACGTCGCCGCGCGCGGCATCCACGTCGACGGCATCGACCTGGTCCTCAACGTGGACCCGGCCGGCGACCACAAGGACTACCTGCACCGTGCCGGCCGCACCGCCCGCGCCGGCCGTACCGGCACCGTCGTCTCCCTCTCCCTGCCGCACCAGCGGCGCCAGATCTTCCGGCTGATGGAGGACGCGGGCGTCGACGCCACGCGCCACATCATCCAGGGCGGCGCCGCCTTCGAACCCGAGGTCGCCGAGATCACCGGGGCCCGGTCCATGACCGAGGTGCAGGCCGAGTCGGCCGGCAACGCGGCGCAGCAGGCCGAGCGCGAGGTCGCCCAGCTCACCAAGGAGCTGGAGCGGGCCCAGCGCCGCGCCTCCGAGCTGCGCGACGAGGCCGACCGGCTGCTGGCCCGGGTCGCGCGCGAGCGCGGCGAGGACGTCGAGACGGTGGTCGCCGAGGCGGCCGAGGCCGAGGTCTCGCTGCCGGAGCAGCCGACCGCGCGGGACGTCGAGCGGACCGAGCGCGTGGAGCGTACCGAGGCCCCGGCCCCGTACGAGCGGCGCGAGCGCCGGGACGACCGCGGTGACCGCGGTGGCTTCCGCCGTGACGAGCGTCGTGACGACCGCGGCGGTTTCAACCGTGACCGCGGTGAGCGTCGTGACGACCGCGGCGGTTTCCGCCGGGACGACCGCGGTGACCGTGGTGGCTTCCGTCGTGACGAGCGTCGTGACGACCGCGGTGGGCGTTCCTTCGAGCGTCGTGACGACCGTGGCGGTTTCAACCGTGACCGCGGTGAGCGTCGTGACGACCGCGGCGGTTTCCGCCGGGACGACCGCGGTGACCGTGGTGGCTTCCGTCGTGACGAGCGTCGTGACGACCGCGGTGGGCGTTCCTTCGAGCGTCGTGACGACCGTGGCGGTTTCAACCGTGACCGCGGTGAGCGTCGTGACGACCGCGGCGGTTTCCGCCGGGACGACCGCGGTGACCGTGGTGGCTTCCGTCGTGACGACCGCGGTGGGCGTTCCTTCGAGCGTCGTGACGACCGTGGTGGTTTCAACCGCGACCGCGGTGAGCGTCGTGACGACCGCGGCGGCTTCCGCCGGGACGACCGAGGCGGCCACCGCGGCAGCGACCGTCCGTTCAACCGCGACCGCCAGGGCGACCGCCCCGGTTTCCGCTCCGGCTCCCACGACCGCCCGTACGGCCGTCGTGACGACCACCGCGGCGGCGGCTCCTTCGGCCGTCGGGAGGACAAGCCGCGCTGGAAGCGCAACGGCTGACGCGGCCTCATCACGCAGACCGGGAGGGCCCGCACGACACCCGTCGTGCGGGCCCTCCCGCGTCGTGCGCGGGACACGTCCCGCGATACCCGATCGGAGTCCCGGCCACCTCCCGCTATGCTCGGGGAGGCAACATCGCCAGGGGCCCTTAGCTCAATTGGCAGAGCAGTGGACTTTTAATCCATTGGTTGTGGGTTCGAGTCCCACAGGGCCTACCTCCGGCAGGAGCGGCACAACGGCTCCGACCTGTCACGTGGCGCCCGTCCCGGCTCCGGCCGGCCCGGGCGCCGCGTCATTCCACGGGGCGCCCGTCCCGGCCCGGGTCGAGGAGCTGCACGGCGATCCCGGCGAGGACCAGGCCCGCCGCGATCAGGAGGCCGTCGGGGACGACGATGCCCGCGGCGAGCATGGTCACCCCGAGGACCAGCGCGCACCAGGCACCCGTGCGGCGGTGCCCGCGCGGGCGGGCCGGGCGGCTCTCGGGGAGGGGGCGGGTGAAATGGGGGTCCTCGTGTGCGACACGGGCCGCGAGGTCGACCAGGCGTTCGTCGTCGGGCTGGGGCACGGCTCCTCCTTCCCAGGGGGGGCGGCCGCCCGGTGGCACCGTCGGCGGCCATCGCTCCGTGACACCGGGGGCGTAACCGTCGAACCGCCGGCCTGCCGTGAACTCGGCCCGGTACAAAGGAGTTTGCCCGTGCGCCGACGTGGTCACCCGCCCGGTGCGGAGGATCCAGCGTCGCCCACCACGAGTCCTCGCCACCATCCGTCGCGACCCCCATTCCCCCCGGGGGGCCGGTGCGTACGCGGACCGTCGGGACGACCGGGTTCCGGTGGGAAATGGGGGTTGTCACGGATGGCGCGGGGCCCGTCCGGCGCACACGCTGGAAGGGACGGCCCGCGCCGCGCCCCCGGACCGCGGGCCGTCGGCTCCCCCTCCGCGCGGGGAGCCGTGGCGAGCGGCCGACGGCGAGGAGGCGGTACCGGGTGCCTCTGTTCTGGCGGATCTTCCTGCTGAACGCCGTCGTGCTCATCACCGCCACGGCCCTGCTGCTGGGACCCGTCACGGTGTCCACCCCGGTCCTGCTCACCGAGGCCGCGGTCCTCACGGTGGGGCTGGCCGCCATGCTGGTGGCCAACGCGCTGCTGCTCCGCGTGGGGCTCGCCCCGCTGCAGCGCCTCACGCGCGCCATGGCCACCACCGACCTGCTCCGCCCCGGGCACCGCCCCGCGGTCGGCGGGCGGGGCGAGATCGCCGAGCTGATCACCACGTTCAACACCATGCTCGACCGGCTGGAGGACGAGCGCGCCACGAGCAGCGCCCGCGCCCTGTCCGCGCAGGAGGCCGAGCGCCGTCGCATCGCCCGCGAGCTGCACGACGAGGTCGGCCAGTCCCTCACCGCCGTGCTGCTCCAGCTCAAGCGCGCCGCCGATCACGCCCCGCCCGGCCTGGACGAGGAGCTGCGCCAGGTGCAGGAGACCACCCGGGCCGGTCTCGAGGAGATCCGGCGCATCGCCCGCCGGCTGCGCCCCGGGGTGCTGGACGAGCTCGGGCTGGCCAGCGCGCTCAAGGCCCTCGCCACCGAGTTCGGCGGGCCCGGCCTGAGCGTCCAGCACTGCCTCGACGCGGACCTGCCCGAGCTGGACCGGGAGTCGGAACTGGTGATCTACCGGATCGCCCAGGAAGGCCTCACCAACATCGCCCGCCACAGCCGGGCCCGCCGCGCCGAGCTCGCCCTGCGCCGGGCGCCCGGCGGTGTCGAACTCAGCGTGCGTGACGACGGCCGCGGCATCGGTGTCGCCCAGGAGGGCGCCGGCATCCGCGGGATGCGGGAGCGCGCCCTGCTGGTCGGCGCCCGCCTGACCGTGGACCGCGGCGCCGACGGCGGCACCGAGGTGCGCCTGGCCGTTCCCGTCCCGGCCCGCTTCCCGGCGCACGCCCTCGTCCCCGTACACGGCTCCGCGCCCGCCCACGCCCCGCCCCCGTGACCGAAGCCCCCGACCGGAAACGCTGAGACATGACCGACCCGGCCCCCACCCGCATCCTGCTCGCCGACGACCACGCGCTGGTCCGCCGGGGGGTCCGCCTCATCCTGGACGGCGAACCGGACCTGACCGTCGTCGCCGAGGCCGCCGACGGTGCCGAAGCCCTCGAACAGGCCCGTGAGCACCGCCCCGACCTGGCCGTCCTCGACATCGCGATGCCCCGGCAGACCGGTCTGCAGGCGGCCCGTGAGCTCTCCCGCGGTCTGCCGGACACCCGCATCCTCATCCTGACCATGTACGACAACGAGCAGTTCTTCTTCGAGGCCCTCGCCGCCGGGGCCTCGGGCTACGTCCTGAAGTCCGTCGCCGACCGCGACCTCGTCGAGGCCTGCCGCGCCACCATGCGCGGCGAGCCGTTCCTCTACCCCGGCGCCGTCAACGCCCTCATCCACAACTACCTCGACCTCGCGCGGGAGGGCCGCGCCCTGCCGGCCAAGGCGATCACCGACCGGGAGGAGGAGATCCTGAAGCTGGTCGCCGAGGGCCACACCTCGCAGCAGATCGCCGCTCTCCTGGTCATCAGCCCCAAGACCGTGGAGCGGCACCGCGCCAACATCCTGGCCAAGCTCGGCCTGAAGGACCGCCTGGAGCTCACCCGGTACGCCATCCGGGTGGGGCTGATCGAGCCCTGAGCCGGCGCACGGGCCCGCCCGGCCCGTTGTCAGACTGGACTCCCACCCCCGCCCCACCCGGAGTGCGCCGATGTCCCACCCGTACGTCCTGCTGTCCGCCGCCGTCTCCCTCGACGGCTGTCTGGACGACACCGGCCCCGACCGGCTGCTGCTGTCCGGTCCGGCCGACTTCGACCGGGTCGACGAGGTACGGGCATCCGTGGACGCCATCCTGGTCGGCGCCGGCACGATCCGCGCCGACAACCCCCGGCTGCTGGTCAACTCGCCCGAGCGGCGCGCCGCCCGTCTCGCCGAGGGCCGGTCCGCGTACCCGCTCAAGGTCGCCGTCAGCGGCTCCGGCGACCTGGACCCGGCGGCCCGGTTCTGGCACACCGGCGGCGAGAAGGTCCTCTACACGACCGACGAAGGCGCCGAGCGCGCCCACGCCCTCGGCCTCGCCGCCGACGTCGTGCCGCTCGGGGCCGCACTCGACTGGCGGCGGCTCCTGGAGCACCTGCACACCGGGCGCGGGGTGCGGCGGCTGATGGTCGAGGGCGGCGGCACGATCCACACCCAGCTCCTCACCGAGGGGCTGGCCGACGAACTCCAGCTGGCCCTCGCCCCGCTGTTCGTCGGCGATCCGCGGGCACCCCGCCTCTTCGGCCCCGGCGCCTACCAGGGCGGCCGGCTGCGACTGGTCGAGACCCGCCCGGTCGGCGACGTCGTCCTGATGCGCTACGAGCCCACCGCCCCCGGTTCCGGCCCGCTGCCCTCCGCCGCCGACCACCACTGGCTGGCCCTCGCCTGCGAGCTGGCCGCCGCGTGCCCGCCCTCGGAGACGGCGTTCAGCGTGGGCGCGGTCGTGGTGGCCGCCGACGGCACGGAACTGGCGCGCGGCCACTCCCGGGAGGGCGGCGACCCGGTGGTGCACGCGGAGGAGGCCGCGCTCGCCAAGGCCGACCCCACGGACCCCCGGCTCGTCGGCGCCACCGTGTACTCCAGCCTGGAGCCCTGTGCCCGCCGCGCGTCCCGGCCGGCGCCCTGTGCCCGGCTGATCCTGGACGCGGGGGTGCGGCGGGTGGTCACGGCCTGGCGCGAGCCGGACACCTTCGTGCCGGGCGCCGACGGCAGTGGTGTGCTGGCCTCCGGGGGCGCCACCGTCGTCGTCCTGCCCGAGCACGAGGACCGGGCCAAGGCACCCAACGGCCATCTGCTCGGCCGCTGAGAGCGGGCCGCCGATCATGGATGTGCGCCATGTCCCGCACATGGCGTACACTGGTCTCAACGACGCGGGGTGGAGCAGCTCGGTAGCTCGCTGGGCTCATAACCCAGAGGTCGCAGGTTCAAATCCTGTCCCCGCTACTGAAGGCCGAGGGCCGGAATCCAAAGGATTCCGGCCCTCGGCGTTTTCCGTTCCCCCCCCCCTCACTGAACGTGAGCGGTTCACCCCGCAGTGCATAACGAATGACACACCGTCAGAAGTCGGCCGCCATGCGGAGTGCGGTCAACTCGCCCGTTTTTGGCCGCTCGTGAGACGTAAGTCCAGGGAGAAATCGTTAACGATCAAGAGGAACGGCTTGGAATCCGGCCCTCGCGTCTATTAACGTTCGATAACGCAGCGCGGTCGTCCCAGCCGTCACAGAAGGCGGCTCCGTGCGCACGCGCCGAATCCCGCAAGGGAACCGGGGAACCACCACCATGGGGTGAATCGCGTGAATACCGCCGTGGCGACACGGCGCGTATACGCGCGTAGGAGACCTTCCCGCTCCGAACCCGTCAGCTAACCCGGTAGGCGGAGACGGAAGGAAAGGAGCGCGCCCACGTGGCGTCCAACCCGCCTGCCCCCGAGGTCCCCTTCAAGCCGGGCGACACCTTCGCCTACGGCGTCGGCCGCACCGACGAGGGCCCCTTCGAGGAGTGGAACCCGACCGCGGAGTCCGTCCGCCCCGTACGCGGCCGGCATCGCGTCTCCAAGCAGCGCGGCGGGGGACTCGCCCGCAGCTCCACCGTCCTGGGCGTCGGCGTCATAGCGGCGGTCGGCGCCGGCGGCATGGCCAGCGCCCAGACCGGCAAGCCGCCGGTGTCGATCTCCATGCCCGACCTCCCCAGCGTGGGTTCCCTCCTCTCCGACGAGGAAACGCCCAAGGGCTCGGCGACCCCCCTCAGCACCCTCGGCATGACCGCCGACGACACCGAGCAGGGCACCGCCGACGCCGGTGAGGCGCTGCGCGCCCGGATCATGGCGCAGGTCGAGCAGCAGCAGGACCAGGCCGAGGCCAAGGCCGCCGCCGAGGCCGTCGCCGCCGCCGAGAAGGAGGCCGCCGAGGCCGCCGTCAAGGCGGAGAAGGAGGCCAAGGACAAGGCCGAGGCCGCCAGGAAGAAGGCGGAGGAGGAGGCCGCGAAGAAGGCCGAGGCCGAGCGCCTCGCCAAGCTGGCCAAGCAGTACGCGCTGCCGACCTCCTCGTACACCATCACCTCGACCTTCGGGCAGGCCGGCGCCTACTGGTCCTCCGGCCACCACACCGGCCTCGACTTCGCCGCCCCCACGGGCACACTGATCAAGGCCGTGCACACCGGCACGATCACCTCCGCCGGCTACGAGGGCTCCTACGGCTACAAGACGGTGCTCACGCTCGACGACGGCACCGAGATCTGGTACGCCCACCAGTCCTCCATCAGCGTCAGCGTCGGCCAGAAGGTCAACACCGGCGATGTGATCGGCCGCGTCGGCGCCACCGGCAACGTCACCGGCGCCCACCTCCACCTCGAGATCCACCCCGGCGGCTCCGCCTCGGGCATCGACCCGATGGCCTGGCTGCGCGGCAAGGGCCTCAGCATCTGAGCGAACGGGCCCTCCCGCCCCGGACCCCGGCAGTCCCGACGGCGCCCCCCCACGTCAGGGCTGCCGGTCAGGTGTTTCCAGGGGCGGCCCGGGTCCGTCAGGGCCGGTGGGCGTTCGGGTCGTACGCGGCGTACGGATTCCCGTGGGCGAACGGTCCGTACGGCGGCTGCCCGTAGGCGGACCGTCCGTACGGCGGCTGCCCGGGGGCGGGCCGCACGTGACCGCCGTACACCGCCCGCGGCGCCGCGGCGGCCGGGAACCGGGGCGCGGTCGCACGGGCCGCGTGCTCCAGGGCCGGCCGGGCCGCCGCCCGCCGGTGCCACAGCTCCAGCAGCAGCTCCCGTTCCCGCGTGACGAAGTCCGGCCCCGCCCGTCCGAGGCGCCCCCGGTGCCGCAGGGACGCCAGCGACGTCGCGTACGCCTCGTACGCGGTGACCGACCGCGCCGCCGCCCTTCCCGCCGCAGCGGCGCGCGTACTGCCGGGCGAGGCGCCGCGCCCGCATCGAGCCCAGCGCGAACGGCTCCGCCGGATGGAGCCATCCGGCGGCCGCGTACGCGGGCAGTTCCGCCCGCACGGTCCGCAGCTCCCGCTGCCGCGTCCACACCACCAGCCAGGTCAGCAGCCCGAACACCGGCACCATGAACGCCGCGTACACCGCGAGGAAGCCGTACCGGCCGAGTGCCGAGGAACCGTTCCACAGCGCGTGCACGCCCATCGCGAGGAGCAGTCCGCCCAGCGGCAGCAGCACCCGCCGGATCCGCTGCCGGTCCGTGGACAGCGCGGCGGTACCGAAGCCGATCCCGGTGAGCACGGTGAACAGGGGGTGCGCGAACGGCGCCATCACGACGCGGACGAAGAAGGTGGCCGCGGTGACCGAGGCGATGCCGCTGTCGCCGGTGAGCTGGTCGGTTCCGAAGGCGGTGCCGAGGTAGAGGATGTTCTCGGTGAACGCGAAACCGGTGGCGGTGACCCCGGCTATCACCACGCCGTCGAGGATCCCGGTGAAGTCGCGTCTGCGGAAGAGGAACACCAGCAGGACGGCCGCGGCCTTCGCGGACTCCTCCACGACCGGTGCCACGACCGTCGCGCCCAGCGTGTCGGCGCCGGTCGGGTCGGCGGTCGCCGTCGCTATCCACCGGGTGGCGAAGCTGTTCGCGACGATCGCCATCAGGGCCGCCGCGCAGGCGCCCCAGGCGAAGGAGAACAGCAGGTTCCGCCAGGGGCCCGGCTCGACCCGGTCCAGCCACCGGAAGGCGGCGACGAGCAGCGGTACGGGCAGGACGGCGAGGCCGAGCCCGACCAGGAACCCCCGCGTCCCGGTCTGCTCGCGCACCAGCGCGAGGATGACCAGCCCGGACAGTGCCAGCAGCGTGACCAGCGCCCCGTGACGCACCCGGGGCCGCTGCCACCAGTGCGCGTGCCGCGGCGCTCCGCCGGGGACGGGTCCGGGAGGCGCCGGGTACGGGGGGCTGGTGGCCACGGGATCGACCCTCACGAGACGGGACGGGCGGTGTCAGACGCGGTCCGCGGCCTGCTCGTCCAGCGGTACGCGGCGGAAGAGCAGGTCGTTCACGACGTGCCCCTTCTCCAGCCCCTGCCCCTCGAAACGGGTGAGCGGCCGGAAGGCGGGACGCGGCGCGAAACCGCCGTCCGGCTGCGTGTTCTCGAAGTCGGGGTGCGCGGTGAGCACCTCCAGCATCTGCTCCGCGTACGGTTCCCAGTCGGTGGCGCAGTGCAGCACCGCACCCGGCGCGAGGCGGGTCGCGGCGAGGGTGAGGAACTCGGGCTGGATCAGCCGCCGCTTGTGGTGCCGCTTCTTCGGCCAGGGGTCGGGGAAGTAGACGCGCAGCCCGCCGAGGGCGCCGGGGGCGATCATCTCGCGCAGCAGGATGATCGCGTCGCCGTTGCCGACCCGCACGTTGGTCAGCCCGAGCCGGTCGGCGAGGTTGAGGAGATTGCCCTGGCCGGGGGTGTGGACGTCCACGGCGAGGATGTTGGTGGCCGGGTCGGCGGCGGCCATCCGCGCGGTGGCCTCGCCCATGCCGAAGCCGATCTCCAGGACGACCGGGCCGTCGTTGCCGAAGAACTCCGCGAGGTCGAGCCGCCGGCTGCCGTCGATGTCGAAGCCCCAGGCGGGCCACAGCCTCTGCAGGGCGTCCGCCTGCCCGGCGGTCACCCGGCTGCGGCGCGGCTGGAAGCTCCGGATCCGCCGCTCGAAGTGCGACCCGGCGGGATCGGCCTTCGGCCCGTCCGGGAACCGGGGCTCACCCTTGGTCCGGGTGTGCCGGACGGGCACCCCGGACGTGTGCGGCGCGTCCTGGCCGGAGGCGGGACGGAGGGCTTCGGAAGCGTTAACGGTGTCAGACACAGTGCCTCCGATTTTACGGGGAGCGGATCCCCGGCCCGGAGCGGAACCGGGGAGCCCGTGCGGAGCCGGAGGGACGGCCCGGTACGGCCGGCCCCGGCCCCGTCCCGCCCGAAGGGTCAGCGCCCCGCCGCCCCCAGTGCCGTCAGCGCCCGCCGCGCGACCTCGCGGCCGATCGGCAGGGACGCCGTCGCCGCCGGCGAGGGGGCGTTCAGCACGTGGACCGCGCGGGGGGTCTCCTGGATCAGGAAGTCGTCGGCCAGGGTGCCGTCCCGCAGCACCGCCTGGGCCCGCACCCCGGCCGGCGCCGGCACCAGGTCGTCCTCCCGCACGGCGGGCAGCAGTCGGCGCACGGCCCGGGTGAAGGCCTCCTTGGACAGCGAGCGGCGCAGCTCCCCGGCGCCGTACCGCCAGTGGCGGCGGGCCAGCCGCCAGGAACCCGGCCAGGCCAGGGTCGTCCCCAGCTCGCGCGGACGCACCGTGAGCCAGTCGTAGCCCTCGCGGGCCGACGCCGGCACCGCGTTGGGGCCGACGTGGACGCCGCCGTCGATGCCCCGGGTGAGGTGGACGCCGAGGAAGGGGAAGGCCGGGTCGGGCACCGGGTAGACCAGGCCGCGCACCAGCTCCGGCCGGGCCAGTTCGTAGTACTCGCCGCGGAACGGCACGATCCGGGCGTCCGGCTCGTCGCCGGTGCCGCGGGCGATCTCGTCGCAGTGCAGACCGGCGCAGTTCACCAGGATCCGGCCGCGTACGACGTCGCCCGTGGCCGTCAGGACGGCGACCCCCCGGTCGGGGCGGCGGTCGACGCGTATCGCCCGCGCCCCGTAGCGGATCTCCGCGCCCGCCGCCTCCGACGCCAGGGCGAGCCGGCGGGCGACCTCGGCGAAGTCGCAGATGCCGGTGGTGCCGACGTGGATGGCGGCCAGTCCGTCGACCTCCGGCTCGTACTCCGCGATCTGCGCGCCGGACAGCTCGCGGACCGTGATGCCGTTCTCCCGGCCGCGCTGGGACAGGGCGTGCAGCCGGGGCAGCTCCTCGCGGGTCGTGGCGACGATCAGCTTGCCCGTCACGGCGTGCGGGATGCCGTACTCCGCGCAGAACTTCACCATCTCCGCGGCGCCCGACACCGCGTACCGCGCCTTCAGCGAACCGGGGCGGTAGTAGACGCCGCTGTGGATGACGCCGCTGTTGCGGCCCGTCTGGTGCCGGGCGGGGCCGGACTCCTTCTCCAGCACCGTGACCCGTGTGCCCGGCGCCGCCCGCGTGAGCGCGTACGCCGTCGACAGGCCGACGATCCCGCCGCCGATCACCAGTACGTCGCAGTCGTACGACGTCCCCGTCACCACCCGCACCACCTCCCGTGTCCGATAGTGCACTGCGCCGCTGACAACGCCTTCAAACCCGGGGGCGGCCCCGGGGGGCGATCCGGGTCAGGCCGTGGTCATCAGCAGCGGGCGGGCGCGCTCGCGCAGTTCGACCACGCGGGGTTCGTCGCCGTAGGGCTCCAGGCGGTGCAGGAGGTCCCTGACGTACTCGGTGGTGCGGGCGGACGAGATGCGGCCCGCGACCTCCACCGCGCGGACGCCCTGCTCGCAGGCCGCGTCCAGGTTGCCCGACTCCAGTTCGGCGACCGCGGAGACGACGAGCCGCAGTCCGTGCGAGCGCACGAACTCCTCCGTCGGACTGGACAGCGCCTGCTCGGTGAAGCGGCGGACCTGGCGGGGCGCCTTCAGGTCGCGGTAGCACTCGGCGGCGTCGGCGGCGAAACGGTCGTAGGAGTAGAAGCCGAGCCAGGTGGGGTCGCTGTCGCCGGGGCGGGAGCGCTCCAGCCAGCTCTCCGCCGACTTCAGGGCGGCGCCGGCCGCCTGGGCGTCCCCCGCGCGTGCGTGCGCGCGCGCCTCGACGAGGCGGAAGAAGCTCAGGGTGCGGGCGGTGGCCAGGCCCCGGTTGCGCTCCAGCGCGGCCTGGGCGAGGTCCACGCCCTCGTCGCCGAAGCCGCGGTAGGTCGCCTGCAGGGACATCGAGGCGAGCACGTAGCCGCCCAGGGGGACGTCGGCCGCCGCGCGGGCCAGGCGCAGGGCCTGGATGTAGTAGCGCTGGGCGGCTTCCTGCTGGCCCGTGTCGAAGGCCATCCAGCCGGCCAGGCGGGTGAGTTCGGCCGCCGCGCCGAAGAGGGAGCGGCCGACGTCGTCGGAGTAGGAGCCGAGCAGCAGCGGGGCCGCCTCGACCCGGAGGCACTCGGGGACCATCGACGAACGCCAGTCCCCTCCGCCGTACTTGGAGTCCCAGCGCCGGGCGTCCTCGGCGGCCTCCCGCAGTTTCCGCACGTCGCTGTGGCCGACCTTGGCCGGTGCGCCGGAGCCGTCGGCGGGGTTCGCCTCACGCGCCACCGAGCTGTCGGCCGGGGTTATCAGCCAGCGCGAGGCGGGCGTGGCGTACGCGCTCACCGCGAACGATCCGGCGAGCGACTGCCAGATGCCGCCTGTGCCGGCTCTGCGGCCCGCCAGGTCCAGCCGGTACAGCTCCGTCGCGGAGCGCACCGCCTGTCCGACGTCGCGGGGGAAGGCGAGTCCCACCTCGGGTGCGGGATCCGCGTCCGCCAGGCCGATCTCGTGGAGCGGCACCGGCCGGCCCAGCTTCTGGCCGATGGCGGCGGCGATCAGGTGCGGAGCGGCGCCCTGCGGCACCATGCCCTTCGACACCCAGCGCGCCACCGACGTCTTGTCGTAGCGGAGCGTCAGTCCCCGCTGCGCGCCGAGGTCGTTGACGCGCCGCGCGAGGCCCGCGTTGGAGATTCCCGCGAGGGCGAGAACGGCGCCGAGTTTCTCGTTCGGCCCGCGTTGCTCCCTGGACATGCGCCACCCCTCGACACAGACGGCTGCCGCTCTGGCATAACCACGCGGCATTCGTAAACCCAGCGTAGTTCGCCGCATCCCAAGCGTTAAGGGGCATTCTTCCGGATGGCGGGATTGTGGTCCGTACTGAAGTGCGGGCCCGATACGCGCAGTTGCGGCGTGCTCCCGTTGTGTGGCCGTGCGCCCGTGCGTGCGCTCTCCTCCGGCCGTCGCGGGAGCGGTTCCATGGTCGGTGCGTGGGTCGGCCCGCTGTACTGGATCCAGTGGGCTGGGGGAGACCGCCGCCTTCATCCCCGCGGGTGGCGGAACGGTCCGGGAGGCGTGCTCCGCCTCCCGGACCGAGCGACCGCCCAGCGGTGCGCAAAGCCTGTACGGAGCGTGTTCGAGGCGGGTCTCACCGCTCCGATTTGGCCGAAAATCAACCTCCCTCTTTCGGGTGCATTAGCGCTTCTACCCTGGTAATTGACGGCGCGTCGGGGATCCAGGGGGCGCGTTGTGGGGGCGCATTCGCGTCGCGACGGCGTGGCCGGTTGCGCGGCACCGGTGCGGCGCCCCCTATGCGGCGGACGTCCGTTCGAGACGGGGAGAGAGTCTCCGCCGGGGCGCATTCGACGGAGCACTTACGGCTCCGGCACCCCTCCGGAGCGTCTCCTTCATGGCAGCATGGGGACCGGTTCGTACGGTGCACTGGTTGTCCACGGTCTGTGGAGGCGGCGATGCGGTGGTTGGTGGGATGGAGCAGCGCCGCCGCGGGGGCCACGGGGTTCGGCCCCACCGGTTCCGCCGGCGCCACCGGGGCGGACGGCGAGACCGTGCACCCGGTGGGATCCCAGCTGCTGTGGGGCGACCCCGACCCGCTGTGGGCGGTCGGCGACTGGCGCCCCGACGAGGTGCGGGTGGTCGAGGCCGACGGACGCACCCGGATCGCCGTCCTCGGCACGTGCGGGGCCTCCGACGAGCAACTGCGCGTCGCGCTGTTCGCCGCGCGGGGCGGGGCGCTGCGGCACCTCACCGCCTGGCCGGGGAGCTACACGGCGGTCGTGCAGGTGGGCCGCCGGGTCACCGTCTGCGGCGATCTCGCCGGTGCCCGGCCGGTCTTCCACACCCCGTGGGCGGGCGGTACGGCGTACGCGACCGCCGCGCTGCCGCTCGCCGACCTCGTCGAGGCCAACCTCGACTTCGGTCACCTCGCCGCGCTGCTCGCCGCCCCCGACGTGCCGGCCGCGCTCCACGACTCCACCCCGTACGACGGCGTGAAGCGCATTCCACCGGGGCACGCGCTGATCCTGCGGGCCGGGGCGCGTGAGATCGCCGGGTACGAACCCGTCGCCTCGCTCGCCGTCGCCGCGCCGCCGGCCGACCCCGACCACGCGGTGGACGCCGTGCGGGACGCACTGGTCGAGGCCGTGCGGACGCGGCTGGCCGCGCCCCGGCACGTTCCCGGCGCCGGCATCGACCCCGGACCCGTGCCGGGGATGGGGCCCGCCGAGCGGCGGGCGGCCCGCGGGACGCCCGTGCCGGGGATCGGGGCCGACCTGTCGGGCGGGCCGGCGTCCGGGGCGCTGGCGCTGCTGGCCGCGGGGCTGCCCGGGATGCCGGGGACCGTGCTGGGGCACGGGACGGGGGCGGGGGAGCGGCTGCTGGCCGTCACCTTCAACGACCTGGCGGGCGGCTTCGCCGGCGGGCGGGACGACGGCGAGCTGGAGCGGGCGGGGGCGCTCGCGGCCAACCCCCGGCTGCACCACGTGGTGGTGGCCGGGGAGGAGTCGACGCTTCCGTACGTCGATCTGGACGGGCCGCTGACGGACGAGCCGGGGCCCTCGCTGGTGTCGGCCGCGCGCCACCGGGCGCGGCTGGCGGCGGGCAGCGCGGATCACTTCACCGGGTACGGGGCGAAGCAGGTGCTGGACGCGCATCCGGCGCGGCTGGCCGATCTGCTGATGGACCGCAAGCGGCGGCACCTGGTGCGGCCGGTGGCCGCGCTGGCCAAGGCGGACGGGTCCGTGATGGTGCCCGCGCGCGTGTACGCGGCGGCCCGGCGGCTGGCGCGCACGCCGTACCGGGTGGGGCTGGAGAGCCTCGCCGAGCGGCTGCTGCAGCGGCGGCTGGACGACGACGGGCCCGGGGGCGCGGCGGACGCCTCGCTGGCCGCGCTGACCTGGGGGAGACCCGGGCCGGCGGCGCGCTGGCTGACGGGTGAGGCGCTGGCTGAAGTATCGGTTCGCCTGCAGGCGTCGACGCGGCGGTCCGAGATGGCGGGGGCGGGGCCCGGGCAGCGGCCCGGTGATTACCGGGCCCGGGCGGCACTGGCCCGGCACGCGGCGGACCTGCGGGTGCTGGAGCAGGCGGCCGAGATCCGTTCCCAGCGGCTGCACGCGCCGTTCCTCGACAACCAGGTCGTGCGGGCGTGCCGTGCGCTGCCGGAGGCGCTGCGGGTGCGGCCGGATCAGCGTGCTCTTGCCGGCGCCGTTCTCACCGAGGAGCACGTGCACCTCGCCCCGGCGCAGGTCGAAGTCGACGCCGTCGAGCGCGACCACGC
>NZ_JBEORT010000091.1:0-27679 GCF_040302425.1 Streptomyces sp. NPDC126497 | reverse complement strand
GCCTTGCATCTGCACGCACCAAGCCCCGCTCGGGTCGGCCACGACGCACCGTCGGTCGCGGCCGACCTGATCCAAACGAGAGGCCCTAGGAGGCGATCCGGCGCAGCAGCCCGGGCAGCGAGGTGCCGATCGGCTCGCGGATCACCTCGTCGGCGAGGTCGTCGTACGGGGTCGGTTCGGCGTTGACGACGACCAGCCGGGCGCCGTGGTCGGCGGCGACGCCCGCGAGCCCGGCGGCGGGGTGGACCTGGAGGCTGGTCCCGGCGGCGACGAACACGGTGCACGCCTTGCTGATCGCCGCGGCCTCGCCGAGCACCACCGGATCGAGGTGCTCGCCGAACATCACCGTCGCAGGCTTGAGGACGCCGCCGCAGTCCAGGCACGGCGGATCGTCCTCACCGGCGTCGACCCGGGCGAGGACGTCCTCCATCGGGCCGCGCGCCCGGCACTCGGTGCACACCACGCTCCGTACCGTGCCGTGGAGTTCGAGCACCTTGCGGTCCGGCAGCCCGGCGAGCTGGTGCAGCCCGTCCACGTTCTGCGTGATCACCCGCACCGGCACCCCGGAGCGCTCCAGCTCGACCACGGCGCGGTGCGCGGCGTTCGGCTCGACGGCGGGCGTGAAGGTCGCGCGCCGCATCCGCCAGGAGCGGCGGCGGATCTCCGGGTCGCCCATGTAGTACGCGTACGTCACGAGCTTCTCGGCATCGGGATCACGGCGCCACAGTCCGTTCGGCCCGCGGTAGTCCGGGATGCCGGAGTCCGTGCTGACTCCGGCAACGGTGAGGAGGGCGACGAGGGGCTTGCTCATGCGGCCGAGGGTAGGTCGCGGGGCGCCGGTCCGGCGAGCGGATATCGGCCCGCGCCCGAGTACGGCTACCCGGCCCGGACCAGGCGCAGCGTGCGGTCCGCCAGCTCGCTGATCCGGACCCCGTCGAAGCCGAGGACGGCGCTGCGGACCGTGTCCCGGAGCGGATCCCTCCACTGGGCCGGGACGGCCTTCGCGCCGCACCGGACACCCGCCACCGAGCCCGCCGTCGCGCCGTTGGAGTCGGTGTCCAGGCCGCCGCGCACGGTCAGGGCGATGGTCCGGGTGAAGTCGCCGTCGCCGTACAGCAGGCCGGCGGTGAGCACGGCCGCGTTCGGGACCGTGTGGATCCAGCCGAGGCCCGCCGTCTCCCGTTCGAGCGTGGTGAGCGTGTCCTCCCAGGCCAGTCCGGTCTCGTGCAGGGACGTCACCCGGCGCACGGTGCGGGCGAGGCGGCTGCTCGCCGGGATCACCGTCAGCGCCTCGTCCACCGCCTGTCGCACGGTGGGCGCCGTGAACGCCGCCGCGATCAGCGCCGCCGCCCACATCGCGCCGTACACTCCGTTCCCGGTGTGGGACAGCACCGCGTCCCTGCGGGCCGACGAAGCGGCGCGGCGCGGGGCGCCCGGGGAGGTCCAGCCGTGGATGTCGGCGCGGATGAGGGCGCCGATCCACTCCTGGTAGGGGTTGTCGTAGGTGGCCGTGAGCGGGGGTCTGAGGCCGTTCGCGAGGTTGCGGTAGGCGGCCCGCTCCGCCGTGAAGGTCTGCAGGTAGGGCAGCCGCAGCAGCCACAGGTGGCCCACCTGCTCGGTGCTGAAGGCGAAGCCGTGGGTCTCCAGCAGGTCGAGGCCGAGGATCGCGTAGTCGACGTCGTCGTCCCGGCAGCTGCCGTGGACGCGGCCGCGGACGCAGGAGCGCCACTCCGGGCGCAGGTCGGCTTCCTCGCTCTCGGCCGGCGGTCCGGGGAGGTAGTCGGTGAGGGGGAGGGCGTCCGCCCGCCGCAGGTAGCGGTCGATGCGCTCCCGCGTCCACACCTCGCCCTGCTCCACCGGTTTGCCGAGCATGTTGCCCGCGATCCGGCCCAGCCAGCCCCCGAGGACGCGGTCGGCGAGTTCCGGCCCCGTGTGTACGGCGTTCATCGCGGTCATATGACCGGTCTACCCGGTCCGGGGCCGTTCCACGGACCGTTCCACGGACCGTTCCACGGGCTGGGCAGGGCATGGTGGAGGCGGTGTCCTCCGGTTAGGGTCGCAGCGGCGCGACCGATCCCGACGTGCGCGCGAGGCCCGGAGAACGAGGGGAATGCAAGTGGCGGACGCTGCAGGGAGCGGCACTCGTACGGCGCGGCGGGTGCTCGTCGCCGCGGACAAGTTCAAGGGGTCGCTGACGGCCGTCGAGGTCGCCGAGCGGGTGACGGCCGGGCTGCGCAGGGTCGTCCCGGACCTGGTGATCGAGGCGCTGCCGGTCGCCGACGGCGGCGACGGCACCGTGGCCGCGGCGGTCGCGGCCGGGTTCGAGCGGCGGGAGGTGCGGGTCGCCGGTCCCCTCGGGGCCGAGGTGACCGCGGCGTACGCGCTGCGCGGTGACACCGCCGTCGTGGAGATGGCGGAGGCGAGCGGGCTGCAGCGGCTGCCGGCCGGGGTGTTCGCGCCCCTCACGGCGTCGACGTACGGCTCCGGCGAGCTGCTGCGGGCCGCGCTGGACGCGGGGGCGCGGAGCATCGTGTTCGGGGTGGGCGGCAGCGCCACCACCGACGGCGGCGCGGGCATGCTCGCGGCGCTGGGCGCGCGGTTCGTGACGGCGGACGGCGAGCCGGTGACGCCGGGGGGCGGGGGGCTGGCCGAGCTGGCGTCCGCCGACCTGTCCGGGCTGGACCCGCGGCTGGCGTCGGTCCGGCTCGTGCTCGCCAGCGACGTCGACAATCCGCTGACCGGGCCCAAGGGGGCGGCGGCGGTGTACGGCCCGCAGAAGGGGGCCTCGCCTCAGGACGTGGAGACGCTGGACGCGGCGCTCGCGCGCTTGGTGAAGGTGCTGGAGGAAGCGGTGGGTCCGGAGGCCGCCGCGTACGCCGAGGCCCCCGGGGCGGGCGCGGCGGGCGGCATCGGTTACGGCGCGCTGCTGCTCGGCGCCGGTTTCCGTCCCGGCATCGAGGTCATGCTGGACGTGCTCGGGTTCGCGCCGGCGCTGGAGCGGGCGGACCTGGTGATCACGGGGGAGGGGTCCCTGGACGAGCAGACCCTGCACGGCAAGGCCCCGGTCGGTGTCGCCGCGGCGGCCCGGGCGGCGAACAAGGAGGTCGTCGCGGTGTGCGGCCGGCTGGCGCTGCCGCCGCAGGTCCTGGGACGGGCGGGGATCCGGCGGGCGTACGCGCTGACCGACCTCGAGCCGGACGTGGCGCGGTGCATCGCGGAGGCGGGGCCGATCCTGGAGCGCACCGCCGGGCGGATCGCCCGGGACTTCCTGGTCTGAGCCGGATCCGGCCGGACCGGGAGACGCGGGCAGCCGGGGAACGGACCCCTTCGGGCGCCGGTGGGCCGATGCCCGGGGCGCGGGCGCCCCGTGCGGACGGATGCGGCATCCGTCCGCACGGGGCGGCGGAATCAGCGTCCGTCGCCGGGACGGTCGTCCGGACCGCACTTGTCCGGGGTCAGGTCGAAGTGCACGCAAGCGGTGACCTTCACGACGTAGTTGCTCGTGGAGGAGTCGCTGTACGTGGTCTCTCCCTGGCCCTTGGTGTTCCAGAGACGGAGCCCCTTGGTGTTCTTGCGGTCGAACTCCGAGTAGACGGAGTTGCCGTCCGCCCTCTCGTCGCGCACGGCGACGTTCTTGTTGCCGGACGACTGCCAGCTGTAGGCGTAGGAGATGTGGATGTCCGGGTTGGTGTGGTGGTTGAGCCTGGACGTGACGTCCTCGCCGGCGTCGGCGTAGGCCGGCGACGCCCCCGCAACGGCGCCCAGCATGACGACGGCCAGCGCGGCCTTCTTGGCGCTCCTGGATATCTGCATGATTCTCCCCTTTGACGCAGCGACTCATCCGCTGCGATGGATGGTCATCACGGTGACGGCCTTCGGATATGACGCACCCATGGGCGGGGCGAACGCGAGGCTGGTCACGCCAAGCGATTTCCGTTACAGGACCCCTCATGGGAGCGGGAAGAAGGCCTTCCTCGCGACCGGTGCAAGATCATATGGCAAAGCCCGCAGCGGGCAAGCGTAATTCCGGAAGCGTTCGCGTCCTCACTCGACGGGCTTCAACCGAGGGCTGAGCCGGTCTTACGGATCGTCAACTTCCATGCAGAACAAGGAACTTGACCTTCTTTCAATTCTGTTTATCAATCAACTTATTTGCTCGGCAAGTGGGTTGGAGGTCGAGAACGTGCACGTCATCCCCATCGTGTGACATGTGCCACATGGCGAGGGTGCTCGAGGTGAGGCCGAACCGGGAGGCACGAGGCCTGCGTGGAGGCGTCGTTGCGACTCCCCGGCTCGGGGCCGCCCGTACTCCGCGCCGGGCCGGCGCCCGGTGCCCCGGCTCCGTGTCCGGCGGGATTCCCCGCGGCCGTGAACCGCGGGGCGTCGTCCGGGTGGTCGGGCGGAAAGGGGAGTTGAAATGTCTCCGAAGGGCCGACGTCGCCACCTTTCCGGCGAGGTGCTTCGGTGATACCGAAATCGATGTGTCACGGGTCACGGATTCAAGCCCGTGCACGCATGGTTTCGATCGGTTCGAATCCGCTTCACGCATAAGGGCCGTAGGGGCCCATCGAGATCCTTAGGTCCGGTTTGTCTTTGTGGCGCAACGCGAGGGCGTCGAAAGCGCGTTGGTTTATTTCCTTTGCCTGGTGATCACTTTGGCCTACCATCGGCACCGACCGCGGGAGGCTGACCTCTCCCGCGCAACGGGGGACGATTCGCGGGGGCGTTGTTTCATGCTCACCGGAAGAGCCCGCCATCCACGGGACAGGGGCCGCCCCTGTCCCGCAGCGCCACCGCGACGTCGCACGGTGACGCGGCAACAGCTACCCGAGGGCACATCACGTGAGCAACTCCGACACCGGGCCCGCGCCCGACCCCGTACTCCACATCCAGGACCTGAACCACTCGGTCCGGGACCGGGCCCTGTTCGAGGGCTTGCAGCTCAGTGTCGCCGCCGGCGAGTCGGTGGCGATCACGGGACCGAGCGGTTCGGGCAAGAGCACGCTGCTCTCGTCGATCCTCGGTCTGGTCAAGCCGCACGGCGGAAGCATCAAGGTGGCCGGCGCGGAAGTGACGGGGCTGCGGGGCAGGCGGCTCGCCGAGCTGCGCAGCGAGACGATCGGCACCGTCTTCCAGTTCGGGGAACTGCTGCCCGAGCTCAGTCCGCTGGACAACGTGGCGCTGGCGGCGCTGCTGTCGCGTTCCGACCGGGCCGGCGGGTACCGCCGGGCACAGGAACTGCTGGACGAGCTGCGTGTGCCGCGTGCCGAGACGACGGAGGAACTCTCCGGGGGCGAGCACCAGCGCACGGCTGTGGCCCGTGCGCTGATCAACTCGCCCCGACTGGTCCTGGCCGATGAGCCCACCGGCTCCCTCGACCCCGACGCCACCGCCCGCATCGCGGATCTGCTCTTCGATCTCCCTCGACGGCGCGGGTGCGCACTGGTGCTGGTGACGCACGACCTCGAGGTCGCCGCACGAGCGGACCGGGTGCTGCGCCTCGACGCCGGTCTGCTGGTTCCTGCCCGGGTGAGGGAGGTGGCCGAGGCGTGAGCGGGACCGGACGCGCCGGCTTGGCGTTCCAGCTGCTGCGCATAGGGCGCGACGCGGGTCGCCGCTCGGAGGCGGCCGGGACCAGGGCCGCGGCCCTCGCGCTCTCGGCTTTCGCCGTCGCCCTGTGCCTGGGGCTGCTGTCGATGGTGCACGCCTCCTACGTCGGCAAGGAACAGCGACGTGACGCCAGGACCCCGGTGGGGCGGACGGAGCAATCGCGGGCGGACCGGGCCACGTTGTGGCTGGTCGGCTCGGACGCGCTGAAGGGGCGGCGGAGTTTCAGCGTCGTGCACATCGCGCCGCACACGTCGAACGCCCCCCTCCCTCCGGGGGTGGACCGCTGGCCGGGACCGGGTGAGGCCGTGCTCTCCCCCGGCCTGCTGGAAGCCGGCGCCGCGGAGGGGATCGCCGACCGTTACGGAAGGCTCTCGGGCACGATCGGGCAGGAGGGGCTGGACGACCCCGGGGAGTGGCTCGCCTACGTCCGGCCCGCGAAGGGCATGAAGGCCGAGGCGCCGATCGAGGTCGTGGTCGGTTTCGGGCCGGGGGCGGGAACGCCGGCCGAAGGCCTGCAACCGGGAACGGGGCGCGACAACGACAAACCCGAGTGGATGTTCCAGGGCCTCGTCCTCGGCCTGCTGCTCCTACCGAGTCTCGTGCTCCTGTTCACCGCGCTCCGTGCCGGGGCGGACGGGCGTGACCGCAGGGGTGCCCTGGTCGACGCCCTGGGAGGACGGAGGCGCGACCGCGCCCTGATCGTCGTGGGCGAGGCGCTGCGACCGGTGACGTGGGGGGCCCTCGCGTCGGTCCCGTTCTTCGTCGTGGCCGCGTCCGTCGACGTCCGGGTCCCGTTCGTCGGCTACGTGACGTCATCCGCCGACCTGCGTCAGCACGGCTGGCCGGCCCTGCTGTCCCCCGTGGCCGTCGTGGTGACGGCGCTGGCCCTCGCCGTCGTCGGAGACCGGCCGGCCGGCCGGGCCGAGGGGACCCGGCCCGCCCACGCGAACAGGTCACGCCGGCAGCGGTACCTCGCGTGCCTCTGTCCGCCGGCGGTCCTGCTCGCCAGCCGCGGTCCGGAACTCGCCGGCGACGACACGCAGTACCGGGCGTTGATCGGCTGGGCCGGCCTCGCCCTCGTCGTCCTCACCCTGCCGGCCGCGGTGGCGGTCGTCGTGGCCGAGCTCGGAGGAAGCCTGGAGCGGACCGGGCGAAAGCGGGGATGGGCCGGTGCGATCATCGCGGGCCGCCGCATCAGTCACCACCCGGCGGCCACGGCCCGCCTGGTCACCGGTGTGACGGTCGCGCTGATCGTCTTCGTGCAGGCCCTGGCCTGGCAGGCGATGTTCGGGACCTACCACGCCAAAATGGAGGAGGTCCTCAGCGCCACCAGCAGGAACGTCGCCGAGATCGGTCCCCGGGGGGCGACATCCCCCGGGCAGACCGCGGCCTATCTCGAGTCCCTCCCCGAGGGCAACGTGCCCGTCGTCCTCGCGCCTCCCCGCGCCGCCGCAGACGGCCCCATCACGATCGGCGGAGGGTGCGCCGCCCTGGAGAGCCTCCGGCTGCCGTGTTCGCCCGCACCGGCCCGCGTCGACGTCGCCCTCGACCGGCGCCTGCAGCAGTTGCTCCACTGGAACACGGAGGGCGGCACCTATCTGAAGGTGGTCCGGGCCGGTCAGGCCGAGCTGGCCGAGCTGGCCGTGCGGGAGACCAACACCCTGGCGGTGGTGAGGGCCGACGGCGGCGTCCCCGCCGTCGCGGCTCTCAAGGAAGCCTCCTACCGGGCCTACCCCCGCGGGGCCCAGGTCCGCTTTCCCGGGGAGGAGTGGCTGACGGACGGCGTTCCGGACCGGGACCAGGGCCGGTGGATCCGGCTCTTCGGCGTACTGGGGACGGGGATCCTCGTGCTCGCCGTCGGTCTCAGCGGCAAAGCCGAGTTCCTGCGCCAGGGCCGGGCGCTGGCGCCGCTGACCGTGCTGACCGGCGGACACCGCGTCTTCCGCAGCAGCGCGGCCTGGGCGATCGTCGCACCCCTCGCGTTCGCCGCACTGGCGGGATGCGTCGTCGCCGCCTGGACCGCACGATCGGTCGCCCGGCCGGGAATGGTCTACTACGTCCCCGGAGGCGTCGTGGCGACCGCCGTCACCGTGGTGCTCGCCGTGTCCGTCGTGATGGGGCTGTGGGCCGCCCGGATCGCCGGACAGCAGGCACGCGACTGGCGGGCCTAGGGCCTGTCCGGCGGATCACACCGGAGACGCGGGGCCCGGCACGCCCGGCCGCGGCGTTGCCGTCGGTCGCCGGTCCCCCCGCGCCCGGCTGCGCTCGCGCGGGGGGACCCCCATCGCACCGGCGACCTCCTCCGCCGTGCGGCCGGACACGCACCGGGCCCCGCTCACCCGGGCCGTGGAGCACCGTCGGCTTCCTCCGACCCGATCCGCCGGACAGGCTCCGGCCGCCCCTTCGGGCGCGACCCGAACACCCGGCCCAGCCCCCCGGGACCCGACGACCGGGGCGATCCCGGCGTGCGCCGGTGGTCCAGCCACTCCTCACCACCCCCGACGGACCGGGGCCCTTCTTCCCGCACGCGGTCATCAGCCGGTCCCGGACGCCCGGGACCGGCTCCGACATCCCAAGGACCTGAACGACTCCATGAGCCACCACATAACGACCCTGCGGCACCGCCTGCCCGTCTGGCCGGTACCGCTGCTGTGGACCCTCGCCCTGGGCCTGTGGGGGCTGTCCCGGCAGCACAGCGTGTGGCGGGACGAAGCCGCGACCTGGCAGGTGGCCCGCCGGTCCGTCACCGACATCTGGCACATGCTGGGGGAGGTCGACGCCGTGCACGGCCTCTACTACCTGCTGATGCACGGCCTCTTCGCGTGCTTCGGGCCCGGCACCACGACACTGCGCCTGCCCTCCGTGCTGGCCACCGCGGTGGCGGCGGCGTGCGTGACGGTCATCGGCCGGCGGCTGGCCGGCGGCTGGGCGGGGCTGGGAGGAGGGCTGGTGTTCGGTCTGCTTCCCGCCGTGCAGTTCCACCTCCAGGAGGGACGCCCGTACGCACTGGTCGCGGCGGGAGCCGGCGTCTCCACGCTGCTGCTGGTCACCGCGTTGCAGGGACGCGCCCGGACGGCGCACTGGGTGGCCTACGGCGGCACGGTCCTGCTGTGCGCGCTGCTCAACTGGCTGTCGCTGCTGATCCTGCCCGCGCACGCGGCGACCCTGGCCTGGACGAGAACCGGGCGCGGGACGTGGATCCGCTGGACGGCGTCCGCCGCGGCCGCCGTGGCGGCCGTCCTGCCGATGATCCTGTTCACCCTGAGCCAGTCCCGGCAGGTGTCCTGGATCCCACCGCTGACCTGGCACATGCTGATCGGCCCGGCGATCGTACTGGCCGTCGGCGCGCTCGGGGCCCTTCTGGACCGGCCGCGGGCCGGCCGGCTGTCGTCGGCGGCCGTCGCCCTGCCCCTGCTGGCCGTGCCGCAGCTCGGCCTGATCGGCCTCTCCCTGGTCAAGCCGCTCTTCCTGGACCGTTACATCCTGTTCAGCATGCTGGGCCTGGCCCTGCTGATCGGCGCGGCGCTGGGCGCGGTGGTGCGGATGACCGAGCCGCGGTTCCCCCGGGCGTCATCCTGGCTGGTGCCGGCCGTGATCGCCGTGGCGGTGCTGGCGCTGTGGCCGCAGTCGCTGGCCAAACGGTCCCCGGCCAGTCGTGTGGACGACGTCCTGGCGGTGGCGGCGGACGTGCGGCGGCTCACGAAGGACGGCGACGCGGTCGTCTTCGTCCCGGCGGCCCGCCGCGACACGGCCCTGGTCTCCCCCGGCGCTTTCGCCGGTCTGCGGGACGTCGCGCTGGCGGAGAGCCCCGCGGAGTCCGGGACCCTGAAGGGCGAGGAGGCGAGCCCGGAGCGCATACGGGCCGCGATGCTGGCGCAGCGGCGGATCGTGCTGATCACCGACGCGTCCGAGGTGGCCCGGCCGGTGTCGGCGGAGAGGGACCGGACGAAGACCGCCGTCCTGGGGGAGTTCTTCACGGCGGTGGCGGACGAGCAGGTCCGCGGGCGGCGGGTGACGGTGTACGAGCGGCTGCGGCCGGACCGGTAGGCCCCGGGAGTGCCGTGGGAAAGCCCGAGGGCCCGACCGAATCTCGATTCGGTCGGGCCCTCGGGCGGCGTACGAGCCGGGCTACGGGATCTGCGCCGCCCGCGCCTCGCGGCTCTCGCGCCGGTTGTCACGGAAGGTGTTCATCCGGCGCGCCGTGGCGAACAGCGGGATCACCGCGCCCATCACCAGCTGCAGCGCGCAACCGGTCTGCAGCAGCAGCTGACCGCCCGGGGCGTCGAACGCCCAGGCCGCCAGCAGGCCCATGCTGAGCACGATCCAGGAGAGCATCGCCACCGCGAGGACGCCCCGCGGCTTCGGGTACTCGACCCGGCTCACCATCAGCCACGCGGTGCCGACGACCGCCAGCAGCGTCGCCTCGAACGGCAGTTCGAGCAACACGATGGAGACGACCGTGAGGGCGCCGAACGGCGAGGGCATGCCCTGGAACGTGCCGTCCTTCATGGTGACGCACGAGAAGCGGGCGAGCCGCAGCACCACCGCCAACAGCACCACGATCGCGCCCACCGCCGCGACCCGCTCGTGCGCGTCCCTCGCGACCATGCCGTACACGAGGACGAAGTACGCGGGCGCCAGGCCGAAGCTGATCAGGTCGGAGAGGTTGTCCAGCTCCGCACCCATCGGCGACGACCGGAGCTTGCGGGCGACGAGGCCGTCGAACAGGTCGAAGACGGCCGCGCACAGCATCAGGATCACGGCCGTGGCCGCGCTGTTGCGGGCCATGCCCGCGTCATCGCCCGAGAGGTGCGGGATCAGGATGCCGGTGGTGGTGAAGTACACCGCCATGAAGCCGCAGGTGGCGTTGCCCAGGGTGAGGGTGTCCGCTATCGACAGGCGGAGCGAGAGGGGCATCTCCTCCTCGCCGTCCGCCTCGTCGGCCTCCGGCACCCAGCCGGCCTGTGTCTCCGGATCAACCACGGTCAATGCGAGTCACCCCAGCCACGGTCTTCTGGCCGACCTCGACGGCCACCTCCACGCCCTCGGGCAGGTAGATGTCGACGCGGGAGCCGAAGCGGATCAGACCGATGCGCTCGCCCTGCTCGACCTTGGTGCCCCGGGGCACGTAGGGGACGATGCGGCGGGCCACCGCGCCGGCGATCTGGATCATCTCGATGTCGCCGAGCTCGGTGTCGAAGTGCCACACCACGCGCTCGTTGTTCTCGCTCTCCTTGTTGAAGGCGGGAACGAAGCCACCGGGGATGTGCTCGACCGACGTCACCGTGCCGGACAGCGGTGCCCGGTTCACGTGGACGTTGAGCGGGCTCATGAAGATCGCGACGCGGGTACGGCCGTCCTTCCACGGCATGATGCTCTGCACCACACCGTCGGCGGGCGAGATGACCCGGCCCTGGGCGATCTCGCGCTCGGGGTCGCGGAAGAACCACAGCATCCCCGCCGCCAGGGCGGTGGCGGGGACGGCGACGGCCTTGGCGGCACCCGAGCGGCGGGCACGCAGCAGGCTGACGGCCGCGGTGGCGACGGTCGGCAGGAGCCACGGCGAGGCTCCGCGCGCGAGGCGTACGCCGGCGAGGCTGTCGCGAGGTGCAGAGGTTTGGCTGTGGGGCATGGATGACCTTCGTAGCGGATGATGCCGCGCACTTGCGGGGGACGGCGGCTTTCCGGCGATCGTAGCGGCTCCGGGCCGTAACTGGGTAAGCCAGTCAGCCGAGTCGGCGGTCGAAGAGTGCATACGAGGTGTGATCATCTTCTCCAAGAAAACACCCCGTATCCGGACATCTAGCCCTGGAATCGATACTCTTCGAGCAGTCGGCGGCCGATGATCATCTTCTGGATCTCGGCGGTGCCCTCACCGATCAGCAGCATCGGTGCCTCCCGGTAGAGGCGCTCGATCTCGTACTCCTTGGAGAAGCCGTAGCCGCCGTGGATCCGGAAGGCGTCCTCCACGACCTCCTTGCAGTACTCGGAGGCGAGGTACTTCGCCATCCCCGCTTCGAGGTCGTTTCGTTCTCCTGAATCCTTTTTGCGTGCTGCGTTCACCATCATCGCATGCGCGGCCTCCACCTTGGTAGCCATCTCCGCCAGCTTGAACTGGACGGCCTGGTGCTGGGCGATCGGCTTGCCGAAAGTGTGACGCTGCTGGGCGTACCGGACACCGAGTTCGAAGGCACGCTGAGCGACGCCGCAACCACGCGCCGCCACGTTGACGCGGCCCACCTCGACGCCGTCCATCATTTGGTAAAAACCTCGGCCGGTGACCCCGCCGAGCACCCGATCGGCGGGAATCCGCAGGTCGTCCATGATGAGCTCGGTGGTGTCGACCCCCTTGTAGCCCATTTTGTCGATCTTGCCGGGGATGGTCAGGCCGGGGCGGACCTCGCCGAAGCCCGGCTCCTTCTCCACCAGGAAGGTGGTCATCGACTTGTGCGGCGCCGTGCCCTCCGGGTGACCCTCGTCACTTCGCACCAGAACGGCCACCAGCGACGACGTGCCGCCGTTCGTCAGCCACATCTTCTGGCCGTTCAGGACGTACTCCCCGCCGTCCTTCACCGCCTTCGACGTGATGGCCGACACATCGGAGCCCAGGCCCGGCTCCGACATCGAGAAGGCGCCCCGGACGTCGCCGGCCGCCATCCTCGGCAGGAAGTGGTCCTTCTGTTCCTGCGTGCCGTGCTGCTTGAGCATGTACGCCACGATGAAGTGCGTGTTGATGATGCCGGACACGGACATCCAGCCGCGGGCGATCTCCTCCACGCACAGCGCGTAGGTGAGGAGCGACTCGCCCAGGCCCCCGTACTCCTCGGGGATCATCAGGCCGAAGAGGCCGAGTTCCTTCAGGCCGTCGACGATCTGCTGCGGGTACTCGTCGCGGTGCTCCAGCCCGGTGGCCACCGGGATGATCTCCTTGTCCACGAAGTCGCGGACGGTGGAGAGGATCTCCTGCTGGACGTCGGTCAGACCCGCGGTCCGGGCGAGACGGCTCATCTCTACTTCCCCTGCTCCCTGAGTTCCGGGCGGCCGGGCTGCTCGCCGCCGCGCTCCTTGATGTACGTCTCGGTGGGCACCATCACCTTGCGGCGGAACACGCACACCAGGGTGCCGTCCTGCTTGTAGCCCCTGGTCTCGACGTGCACGATGCCGCGGTCGTCCTTCGACTTCGACGGCCACTTGTCGAGCACGGTCGTCTCGCCGTAGACCGTGTCGCCGTGGAAGGTCGGCGCCACGTGCCGGAGCGACTCGATCTCCAGGTTGGCGATCGCCTTGCCGGAGACGTCGGGCACCGACATGCCGAGCAGCAGGGAGTAGACGTAGTTCCCGACCACCACGTTCCTGCCGAAGTCCGTCGTCTTCCCGGCGTAGTGCGCGTCCATGTGGAGCGGGTGGTGGTTCATGGTGAGGAGGCAGAACAGGTGGTCGTCGTACTCGGTGACCGTCTTTCCCGGCCAGTGCTTGTACACCGCGCCGACCTCGAACTCCTCGTAGGTGCGTCCGAACTGCATGGCGCTCAGCCCTCCGGGATCTCGAACTTGCTGGTGCGCCGCATGCCGGCGGCGCGGCCCTTGCCCGAGATGACCAGGGCCATCTTGCGGCTGGCCTCGTCGATCATCTCGTCGCCGAGCATCGCCGAGCCCTTCCTGCCGCCCGCCTCGGACGTGTAGTAGTCGTACGCGTCCAGGATCAGCTCGGCGTGGTCGTAGTCCTCCTGCGACGGCGAGAAGATCTCGTTGGACGCCTCGACCTGGCCCGGGTGCAGCACCCACTTGCCGTCGAAGCCGAGGGCGGCGGCGCGCCGCGCGACCTCGCGGTAGCCGTCCACGTTGCGGATCTGCAGGTAGGGGCCGTCGATCGCCTGGAGGTCGTTGGCGCGGGCGGCCATCAGGATCCTCATCAGGATGTAGTGGTAGGCGTCCGCCGGGTAGCCGGGCGGCTGCTCGCCCACGACCAGCGACTTCATGTTGATGGACGCCATGAAGTCGGCCGGGCCGAAGATGATGGTCTCCAGGCGCGGGGAGGCCTGGGCGATCTCGTTGACGTTGTTCAGGCCGCGGGCGTTCTCGATCTGCGCCTCGATGCCGATCCTGCCGACCTCGAAGCCCATCGTCTTCTCGATCTGCGTCAGCAGCAGGTCGAGGGCGACGACCTGCTGGGCGTCCTGAACCTTCGGCAGCATGATGCAGTCGAGGTTCGGGCCGGCCCCCTCGACGACCGTCACGACGTCCCGGTACGTCCACTCGGTCGTCCAGTCGTTGACGCGCACGACACGGGTCTTGCCGGTCCAGTCGCCCTCGTTGAGGAACTTCACGATGGTGTGCCGCGCCTCGGGCTTGGCGAGCGGCGCGCAGGCGTCCTCGAGGTCCAGGAAGACCTGGTCCGCCGGGAGGCCCTGCGCCTTCTCCAGGAAGCGCGGGTTGCTTCCCGGGACCGCCAGACAGGAGCGGCGGGGGCGAAGGCGGTTGACGGTCGTCATGCGGGGACCTCCAGGGGGTCGAGCTTGTTCGCGTGGCGGATCTCGTCGACGATGCGGCCGATGATCCCGGTGATGTCGAAGTCCTTCGGGGTGAAGACCGCGGCGACTCCCGCGGCCCGCAGCTGTTCGGCGTCACCGCTGGGGATGATGCCACCGGCGATCACGGGAATGTCCGTGGCGCCGGCCACACGGAGCCGTTCGAGCACGTCCGGCACCAGCCGGGCGTGCGAACCGGAGAGGATCGACAGGCCCACCGCGTGCACGTCCTCCGCCAGCGCGGCGTCCACGATCTGCTCGGGGGTGAGCCGGATGCCCTGGTAGACCACCTCGAACCCGGCGTCGCGGGCCCGCACGGCGATCTGCTCGGCGCCGTTGGAGTGACCGTCCAGGCCGGGCTTGCCGACCAGGAAGCGCAGCTTGCCCACGCCCAGGTCCTTCGCTGTGAGTTCCACCTTCCGGCGGACCTCCGACAGGGCGGAGCCCTCCTCGGCGGCGACCGCCACCGGGGCCGAGGAGACCCCGGTCGGCGCCCGGAACTCGCCGAACACCTCGCGCAGCGCGCCGGCCCACTCGCCGGTGGTGACGCCGGCCCGGGCGCACTCCAGGGTGGCCTCCATGAGGTTGTCGGTGCCGCGCGCGGCCTCCTTCAGCTTCTCCAGCGCCTTGCACGGGCGCGGGTGGTTGAAGGGCGGCTGGTAGCGCGTGTCGCGCCAGTTCCGCAGCGAGGCGACGACCCGGGCCTCGACCGCGGGGTCGACGGTCTGGATCGCGGTGTCCAGGTCGGCGGTGAGCGGGTTGGGCTCGGTGGACTCGAAGGCGTTGACCCCGATGATCTTCTCCTCGCCGGACTCGATCCGGGCGCGGCGTTCGGCGTGCGAGGAGACCAGCCGGGACTTGAGGTAGCCGGACTCCACGGCGGCCATCGCGCCGCCCATCTCCTGGATCCGCCCGATCTCCGCCGTCGCCTCCGCGACCAGCTCCTCGACCTTGGCCTCGATCACCTTCGAGCCCTCGAAGATGTCCTCGTACTCCAGCAGGTCGCTCTCGTAGGCGAGGACCTGCTGGATGCGCAGCGACCACTGCTGGTCCCAGGGGCGGGGCAGGCCGAGTGCCTCGTTCCAGGCCGGCAGCTGCACGGCACGCGCGCGGGCGTCCTTGGAGAGGGTGACGGCCAGCATCTCCAGCACGATCCGCTGGACGTTGTTCTCCGGCTGCGCCTCGGTCAGTCCGAGGGAGTTGACCTGGACGCCGTAGCGGAAGCGGCGGTGCCGGGGGTCCTCGATGCCGTACCGCTCGCGGGTGAGGGTGTCCCAGATGCGGCCGAACGCGCGCATCTTGCACATCTCCTCGACGAAGCGGACGCCCGCGTTCACGAAGAAGGAGATGCGGCCGACCACGTCGCCCATGCGCTCCTGCGGCACCTGGCCGCTGTCGCGCACCGCGTCGAGCACGGCGATCGCGGTGGACATCGCGTACGCGATCTCCTGCACCGGTGTGGCCCCGGCCTCCTGCAGGTGGTAGCTGCAGATGTTGATCGGGTTCCACTTCGGGATGCGGGAGACCGTGTACGCGATCATGTCGGTCGTCAGGCGGAGCGAGGGCCCCGGCGGGAAGACGTGCGTCCCGCGGGACAGGTACTCCTTGACGATGTCGTTCTGGGTCGTGCCCTGGAGCCTGGTGATGTCCGCGCCCTGCTCCTCGGCGACGACCTGGTAGAGCGCCAGCAGCCACATGGCGGTGGCGTTGATCGTCATCGAGGTGTTCATCTGCTCCAGGGGGATGTCCTGGAACAGCCGGCGCATGTCGCCGAGGTGGGCCACCGGCACCCCGACCCGGCCGACCTCGCCGCGGGCGAGGACGTGGTCGGGGTCGTAGCCGGTCTGGGTCGGCAGGTCGAAGGCGACCGACAGACCCGTCTGCCCCTTGGCGAGGTTGCGCCGGTACAGCTCGTTGGACGCCTCGGCGGTCGAGTGGCCGGCGTACGTCCGCATGAGCCACGGACGGTCCTTCTGACGCTCTGTCATGGCTGCGCCCGCCCTCAGACGTTCCGGAAGCGGTTGATGGCGTCGATGTGCTCGGCCCGCTTCTCGTGGTCGCGCACGCCGAGACCCTCCCCGGGCGCCAGGCACAGCACGCCGACCTTGCCCTGGTGCAGGTTGCGGTGCACGTCGTAGGCGGCCTGGCCGGTGTCCTCCAGGGAGTACACCTTCGACAGGGTCGGGTGGATCCTGCCCTTCGCGATCAGCCGGTTGGCCTCCCAGGCCTCGCGGTAGTTGGCGAAGTGCGAGCCGATGATGCGCTTCAGCGACATCCACAGGTAGCGGTTGTCGTACTGGTGCATGTAGCCCGAGGTCGAGGCGCACGTGGTGATGGTGCCGCCCTTGCGGGTGACGTACACCGAGGCGCCGAAGGTCTCGCGGCCGGGGTGCTCGAAGACGATGTCGATGTCCTCGCCGCCGGTGAGCTCGCGGATGCGCTTGCCGAAGCGCTTCCACTCCTTGGGGTCCTGGGTGTTCTCGTCCTTCCAGAACCTGTAGCCCTCGGCGCTGCGGTCGATGATCGCCTCGGCGCCCATCGAGCGGCAGATCTCCGCCTTCTGGTCGCTGGAGACGACGCAGATCGGGTTGGCGCCGCCGGCCAGCGCGAACTGGGTGGCGTAGGAGCCGAGACCGCCGCTCGCGCCCCAGATGAGCACGTTGTCGCCCTGCTTCATCCCGGCGCCGTTGCGGGAGACCAGCTGCCGGTAGGCGGTGGAGTTGACCAGGCCGGGGGCGGCGGCCTCCTCCCAGCTGAGGTGGTCCGGCTTCGGCATCAGCTGGTTGGACTTCACCAGGGCGATCTCGGCGAGGCCGCCGAAGTTGGTCTCGAAGCCCCAGATGCGCTGCTCGGGGTCGAGCATCGTGTCGTTGTGGCCGTCGGACGACTCCAGCTCGACGGAGAGGCAGTGGGCGACGACCTCGTCGCCGGGCTTCCAGGAGTTGACGCCGGGGCCGGTGCGCAGCACGACGCCCGCCAGGTCGGAGCCGATGATGTGGTACGGCAGGTCGTGGCGCCTGGCCAGCTCGCTGGTGCGGCCGTAGCGCTCGAGGAACCCGAAGGTGGACAGCGGCTCGAAGATCGAGGTCCACACCGAGTTGTAGTTGACCGAGGAGGCCATGACGGCCACCAGCGCCTCACCCGGGCCGAGTTCGGGCAGCGGCACGTCGTCCAGGTGGATCGACTTGCGGGGGTCCTTGTCGCGGGTCTCGAGGCCCGCGAACATCTCCGTCTCGTCCTTGTGCACGGTGATCGCGCGGTACGACTCGGGGAGCGGCAGGGCGGCGAAGTCCTCCGACGTGGAGTCGGGCGACTGGATCGCGGCCAGGATGTCCTTGACGGTCACGGTGTTGCCTCCGGCGGTGTGCGCCCTGAGGGAGGGGCGCTGAGGGGTACGTCGGTGTGCTGCTGAGGGGTGAGGGGTGCCGTCGGTTCGGCGGTGGTGCTTCGGCAGCGCGTGGTGTGCGCGGGAGGTTGCCTGTGACGCAGGCGTCCGGACGTGCGGGCGGTGGGCCCGCCGGGACTCGCCCGGACTCCTTCAACGTATGGCACGCCGTGTCATCCGGCAAGGCACTGCGTGCCAGAACTTGAGCTCAGGTGAAATCTTTACCCATCAGATGAGCGATGATCGATCGAACGGGCCGGGGGACGGGGGCGAAAGGGGCCCTGACATGGCAAAACGGCCACCCCGTGGGGTGGCCGTCGTCACAGCGGCGAGGGGCTGTTCAGCGCTCCTTGAGCGCCTGCTCGATGGTCCGCATCACCTCGTCCAGCGGGGCGTCCACGTGCGCGACCGTCACCAGGACCTCGCCGTGCGCGGAGACCGAGGCGGTCGGCGGCTTCGGGGAGGCGGTGCGCCGGCCCGCCATGATCCCGCTGCCGAAGGTCTTGCGGACGATCGCGAAGGCGTGGTCCAGCTGGGCCTCCACGTCGCCCTGCCCGTCGGCCCTGAGCCAGCGCCGCAGCACGTGGTTGTGCGCGGTGACCACGGCGGACGCGGCGACCTCCGCCAGCAGCGGGTCGTCGTTGGCGTCGTCGTCGTGCGCGTGCTCGTCGAAGTGGCCGAGGAGGTAGCGGGTGAACAGGCGCTCGTAGCGGGCCACCGACGCGATCTCGGCCTCGCGCAGGGTGGGCACCTCGCGCGTCAGCCGGTAGCGGGCGACCGAGATCTCCGGCCGCGCCGCGTACATCCTCATGACCTCCTTGATGCCCCGGCACACCGTGTCGAGCGGATGCTCGTGCGCGGGGGCGGCGTTGAGCACCGCCTCGGCGCGGACCAGGGTGTCGTCGTGGTCGGGGAAGATCGCCTCCTCCTTGGAGCGGAAGTGGCGGAAGAAGGTGCGGCGGGCGACCCCGGCGGCGGCCGCGATCTCGTCGACGGTGGTGGCCTCGTACCCCTTGGTCGCGAACAGCTCCATCGCGGCGGCCGCCAGTTCCCGGCGCATCTTGAGCCGCTGGGCGGCGGCACGGGAGCCTGCGGCGCTTTCCGGCGGCTCGGTCGTGGCTGACGTACGTGCGGACTTGGCGGGCTGGGACATGCCCCGAACGTACTGCATGCGCGCGGCTCGGTGCGCACGGCCGGGGCCTCCCCCGCCCTCGGCGGGCGGGGGAGGGGCGCCGGGGACCGGCGGCGGGAACCGGTCGGGGTCGAGCAGTCCGCCCCACTGGGCGCCGCCGTCGAACCGGTCGCCGGGAGGCGGTTCAGCGCTTGGCATATTCGCGGAAGCCACGGCCGGTCTTGCGGCCGAGGCAGCCCGCGGCCACCAGGTGCTCCAGCAGCGGCGCCGGGGCGAGGCCCGGGTCGCGGAACTCGCGGTGCAGCACCTTCTCGATGGCCAGCGAGACGTCGAGGCCGACGACGTCGAGCAGTTCGAACGGCCCCATCGGGTAGCCGCCGCCCAGCCTCATCGCGGCGTCGATGTCGTCGAGGGAGGCGTAGTGCTCCTGCACCATCTTGATCGCGTTGTTGAGGTACGGGAACAGCAGCGCGTTCACGATGAAGCCGGCCCGGTCGCCGCAGTCCACGGCGTGCTTGCGGATCGTGCCGCAGACCTCGCGCACGGTGGCGTGGACGTCGTCCGCGGTCAGCACGGTGCGCACCACCTCGACCAGTTTCATGGCCGGCGCGGGGTTGAAGAAGTGCATGCCGATCACGTCCTGCGGCCGCGAGGTGGCGCGGGCGCAGGCGACGACCGGGAGGGAGGACGTGGTGGTGGCGAGCACCGCGCCCGGCTTGCAGACCTTGTCCAGCGTCGCGAACAGCTGCCGCTTGACCTCCAGGTCCTCGGCGACCGCCTCGAGCGCGAGGTCGACGTCGGCGAAGTCGTCGTAGGCGCCCGTCGGACGCACCCGCTCCAGGGCCCGGGCGGCGGCCTCGGCGGTCATCCGGCCCTTGTCGACCGAGCGCGCCAGGTTCTTCCCGATCCGGGCCTTGGCGCTCTGCGCCTTCTCCGCGCTGCGGGCGGCCAGGACCACCTCGTAGCCGGCCCTGGCGAAGACCTCGGCGATGCCGGAGGCCATGGTGCCGGAGCCCGCGACCCCCACCGAACGCACCGGCCGGCCGGCGGTGGGGGAACCGCCCTCCGGCGGGGTCAGGGCGTCCCGCACGACGGTCCCGCTGCCGGGGGCCTCGTAGGTGTAGAAGCCGCGCCCCGCCTTGCGGCCCGTCAGGCCCGCCTCGCTGAGCTGCTTGAGGATCGGGGCCGGGGCGTGCAGCCGGTCGCGGGACTCGGCGTACATGGCCTCCAGGACCGTGCGCGCGGTGTCGACGCCGATCAGGTCGAGCAGCGCCAGCGGACCCATGGGCAGCCCGCAGCCCAGCCGCATCGCGGCGTCGATGTCCTCGCGGGAGGCGTAGTTCGCCTCGTACATCGCGGCGGCCTGGTTGAGGTAGCCGAACAGCAGGCCGTCGGCGACGAAGCCGGGCCGGTCACCGACCGCGACCGGCTCCTTGCCGAGGTCCAGGGCGAGGTGGGTGACCGCGGTGACGGCCGCGGGGGCGGTCAGCACCGAGGAGACGATCTCGACCAGTTTCATCGCCGGAGCCGGGTTGAAGAAGTGCATGCCCAGCACCCGCTCGGGGCGGGCGGAGTCGGCGGCGAGCCGGGTGACGGACAGGGCGTTGGTGCCGGTCGCCAGGATGGCCTCCGGCCGCACGACCGCGTCGAGTTCGCGCAGGATCTGCTGCTTGATCTCGTACGACTCCGGGGCCACCTCGATCACCAGGTCGGCGTCGGCCGCGGCCCTGAGGTCGGTCGAGGTGGCGACGCGGGCGAGGAGGTCCGCGCGCCGCTCCCCGGTCAGCCGGCCGCGCTCCACGGCGCGGGCGGTCGAGGCCTCCAGGGCGGCGACGCACCGGGCCGCCTGGGCCTCGCTGACGTCGATGCCGATCACGTCGCGGCCGGCGGCGGCCAGGACCTCGGCGATGCCGGTGCCCATCGTGCCGAGGCCGACCACGGCGACGGTCCGGAGCGGGGACGGAGGGGTGTCGGACAGGGGAGTGGCCATCGCGGGACTCCAGGAATGAGGGTGACGACGGGAAACACGCCCGGGTGCGCCGGAGGGCGCACCGGGTGCGTACGGAATGCGGGTGTGGACCGGGCTGCGAGCGCACACGCCCGGCGCCGTCGAGGGAGCGACGGCGGATCCGGCCGGCCCTGTCCCGGGGCCGAGCCGTACTGCGGTACACGGGGTACCGAACCGACTGCGACTCACGACGGCCGCGTCACCAGACCGCCGCGAGGAGGGGTGCGAGTGGGTAACTCGCTCGTCTGAGCTTAACCCGCGGGTAACGAGCGCGCCAGCCCCCGGGGTTCGTGAGGTACGTCCCGGACGCCCCGCCCGGCCTCTAACCTCTGGGGCATGGACGAAGAGGTGCGATCGCTCACGGAACGCTTACGGGCGGAATCGGGTGGATCGGCGGAGTACGAGCGTCTCCTGGCCGCGGACGACCCCGACCTCCTGGCCGGCGTCCTCACCGAGGCCGGGCGGCCGCTGTGGGCGCGGGAACTGGCCGCGTTCCGGCTGGGGCTGGCGGGGGACCGGCGGGCGTTCGAGGCGCTGGTGCTGTTCCTCAACCACCGCGACCCGCCCCGCTGCGCCGCCGCCGCCCACGCCCTCGCCCGCCTCGGCGACCCGCGCACCGCCCGCGCCGCCGCCGCCCTCGCCACCAACGAACTCCGGGTCGCCTACGCCCTGCACCCCGTCCGCCTGCTGACCGCGCTGCGCGCCCCCGAGGCGGTCCCCGCCCTGATCACCACGTTGCGGCGGCGTCTGCACCCCCACGATCCGTACCGCCGGGTCGCGCTGGCCTGTGTGGAGGGCCTGGGCGAACTCGGCGACCCGCGCGCCGAGCCCGTGCTCGAGGACGCCCTCGCCCATCCGGCGCTGGCCGAGGCGGCGGTGCGCGCGCTGGCCCGGATCCGCCGGCCGCGCTGAGGCCGCTCAGCGGCGGAAGCCGAGCAGGCCGTGCAGGGTCGAACCGCGTGCCGACGTCGGCGCCGCCTTCGAGGTCAGCGGCTCGGGGTCGGGCAGCGCCGCGCACACCGCGTCGGCCCCGCCGCCCCCGCGCGGCACGGTCCCGTCGGCCAGGTAGGCCGTCAGGTGCCGGTCCAGGCAGGCGTTCCCGCTCAGGGTGACGCCGTGGTTGCCGCCGCCCGACTCGACCACCAGGCTGGAGCGGGCCAGCAGCCGGTGGACGGTGACACCGCCCTGGTACGGGGTCGCCGCGTCGTGCGTCGCCTGGAACAGCAGCACGGGCGGCAGCTTGTCGTTGCGGACGCGCCGGGGCCGCAGGGAACCGGTCGGCCAGAACGCGCACGGCGCGTTGTACCAGGCGTTGTTCCAGGCCATGAACGGCGCCCGCCCGTGCGCCTCCCAGGTGTCCTTGCGCCACTGCCGCCAGTCACGCGGCCAGGGGGCGTCCCGGCACTGCACCGCGGTGTAGACGCTGTAGCCGTTGTCGGCGGCGGCGTCGCCCGCGGCGAAGTTCTCGTACGCCTCGATCAGCGGCCCGGCGTCCCGTTCGTTCGCGTACGCCGAGAACGCCTCCGCGAGATGGGGCCAGTAGCCGTTGTAGTAGCCGCCCGGGAGGTAGGTGTCCTCCAGCTCGGCGGCGCCCACCCTGCCGCCGGCCGGGTCCTCCTTCAGGGCCGCGCGCATCGCGTACCAGGCGGCTTCGACCTTCTCCGGATCGGTGCCCAGTCCGTACGCGGAGTCGTGCCGGGCGACCCAGGCCAGGAAGGCGCGGTGGCGGTCGTCGAACGCGTGGTCCTGGTTCAGGTTGGCGTCGTACCAGACCCCGGTGGGGTCGACGACCGAGTCCAGGACCATGCGCCGCACCCGCTGCGGGAAGAGCTTGGCGTAGACGGCGCCCAGATAGGTGCCGTAGGAGTACCCGAGGTAATTGAGCTTCCTGGCGCCCAGCGCCCGCCGGATCACGTCCATGTCGCGCGCCGTGCTGTCCGTGTCGAGGTGCGGCAGCAGCTCGGCGTGCTCGCGCCCGCAGGCCGCGGCGAACGACCGCACGCGCGCCAGGTTCGCCCGCTCGGCCTCGGGCGAGACCGGCACCGGGTCCGGGCGCACCGGGTCGAAGTGGCCGGGCCGGCAGTCGAGCGCCGGTTCGCTCGCGCCCACTCCGCGGGGGTCGAAGCCGACGACGTCGTACTGGGCGGCCACCTGCCCGGGCAGCGCCGCCGCGACGAACCCGGCGAGCGTCAGACCGCTGCCGCCGGGGCCGCCGGGGTTCACCAGCAGGGGGCCCTGGTACTCCTGTGCGGTGTGCGGGACACGGGACAGCGCGAGCGTGATCCTCCGCCCGGCCGGTTCGGCGTGGTCGAGCGGCACCTCGACGGACGCGCACTGCAGCGTCGGGTACTCGTCGGTCCCGCACTTCTCCCACGCGGGTTCCGCGACGTGGAAGGTCTCCGTGGCGCGCGGGGCGCCGGCCTCGGCGGGCGCGGCCGTGAGGCTTCCGGCCAGCACGACGGCGGCACCGCACAGCACGGCTGCGCGTTTTCTCATGAGGGGGCTCTCCCGGGACGGAGGTGCTGCGGACCGCGGGCTCACGGCTCACGCGGCATCGTCCCGGTAGGGGCCCCCGTTCGAACGCGTTCCGCTGATTCTTGACCCGATCGGGTCGCCGGATCCGCTCGAACGCCTCCGAAGGAGCGTCAGTCGGGTCGGGCCGGTGCGCCTCGCGCCTCGGCGGGGCGCGAGGACCGTGATCCGGTGTGACGCACGGATCGACTCCTCCGTCCCGCCCCTGCCACCGCGACGGCCGTCCTGGTGGCGCTCGGCGCGGCACCGGTCGCCCGCGCCGCCGACGCGTCGCCGGCCCGGTGCTACCCGGGACCGATGAAGGCCGAGGAGAGGTGGCGGGCCGACGCCGGTGAGGGGATCGAGGCGGCCGTCATCGGCTCGGGAGCGAACCCGGACACGCCCTCCCCCGAGGGGCAGGTCATCGAGGGGCGGACGCACTGGCCGCGGACGGGCTGTCGGAGGAGAGCCCGACGGACACCCGGGACGAGACGGGCGAGGGAACCACCACCGCCGAACCGGTCGCGGGAACCGGCCGTGGCGCCGGCCGCAGGAGCCGTCCTGGTGGTGGGACGGCGCCGACGGCGCGCCTGAGTCCGGTGGCGGGGCGGCCGGTGCGAAGTAGTCGTGCGCGCCGCGGCCCGCGGGCCTGCGCCGCGTGGGCTCACCGGCCCTCCAGCCGATCGGTCGTGCGCTCGCGCAGGAGCAGCCACCGTCCGAGGGGGGCGCCGTCCGCCCGGCCCGCGCCGCCGCCCTGGAGCAGCGCGCGGTACGCGGCCGCCCCCGCCCGGGGTGCGGTGGGCCGCAGGCCGTGGTCGTCCCGGTCCGTGATCGATGCGGTCATGTTCTTCCAGACCCTGTCGGCCTGCGGTGCGCTGACCATGGGAGACCACTCCAGGTGAAGGGGGACGTGGGAGAAGGGCGCGCCACGGGGACCCGGCGTGCCGCAGGCGCGGGCCGTGACCGCCCCCGCGCTGCCGGCCCGGCCGTCTCCGCGGTCCGGTGAGGGGCCATGCCGGCGCATGACGCCCTCCCCGGGATCGCTGCGCCACAGAATAGAACACGAGTTCCTCTGATCGTGCGGGCGACATCTTCGGTCACCCTCCCGATCACAACCGAACCCCCGATTTGGGCGGCCGGGCACCGGGGTGGTTGGCTTGCCCCGACCCGAGAACCCATGCCCTGGAGGTAAGCGATGGCGCAGGTCGAGGCCACTACGGAGCGGATCGTCGCGGCGGACGCGGAGACGGTGTTCGACGCCCTCGCCGACTACAGCGGCACACGGGCGAAGGTGATGCCCGAGCAGTACAGCGAGTACGAGGTCCGCGAGGGCGGCGACGGCGAGGGCACCCTCGTGCACTGGAAGCTCCAGGCCACCAGCAAGCGTGTCCGCGACTGCCTCCTGGAGGTCACCGAGCCGACCGACGGCGAGCTGGTCGAGAAGGACCGCAACTCCTCCATGGTCACCACCTGGCGGGTCACCCCGGCCGGCGAGGGCCGCTCCCGGGTCGTCGTGACCACCGTCTGGAACGGCGCCGGAGGCATCGGCGGCTTCTTCGAGAAGACCTTCGCGCCCAAGGGCCTCGCCCGGATCCACGACGCCCTGCTGGCCCGGCTGGCCGCGGAGCTCGAGCAGTGAGGGGCGACAACCCCTCGTGAGGCGTGCGGAGTTGGCTCCTCACCGGTTCGAGTGATCTCGTCACGACCCTTCCCCGTCCCGTAACTCACCGTGCTTGCCCGTAGTTGTCGCTTTCACGCGGGAAGTGTCCGGCGGTGCGACGAGGGGAGCGGCACGTGGGCGGGATCACTCTGACGCAGGACGAGCCGGTCACGGCGCCACCGGCCGGGGGCCCGCCGCCCCCGGCACCGGACGCCGGGCAGGGCCTGAGCCCGCGCCGGGTCCGGCTGGTCTTCCTCGCCCTGATGCTCGCGCTGCTGCTGGCCGCGCTGGAGCAGATGATCGTCGCCACCGCGCTCCCCAGGATCGTCGGCGAGCTGCACGGTCTCGACAACATGTCCTGGGCGATCACCGCCTACCTGCTCACCTCCACCGTCGGACTGCCGGTCTACGGCAAGCTCGGCGACCTGTTCGGCCGCAAGGGCGTCTTCCAGTTCGCGATCCTCGTCTTCGTCATCGGCTCCGCGCTGGCCGGCCGCGCGACGACCATGGACCAGCTGATCGCCTACCGCGCGGTGCAGGGCGTCGGCGCGGGCGGTTTGATGATCGGCGTCCAGGCGATCATCGCGGACATCGTGCCCGCGCGCCGGCGCGGCCGCTACATGGGGATGATCGGGGCCGCCTTCGGTCTCGCCTCCGTCGCCGGACCGCTGCTCGGCGGCTACTTCACCGACCACCTCTCCTGGCGCTGGTGCTTCTACGTCAACGTCCCCTTCGGCATCGTCACCATGGTCGTCGTCGCCCTGGTGCTCGAGCTCCCCAAGCCGGCCGCCCGGGGCCGTTTCGACGTCCTCGGCACGCTGCTGCTGGCCGCCGCCTCCACCTGCCTGGTGCTGCTGACCACCTGGGGCGGCACCGAGTACGCCTGGGACTCCCGCACCGTGCTCGGCCTCGGCGCGGGCGCGGCGGCGGCCGGCGTCCTCTTCCTCGTCGTCGAGCGCTTCGCCGCCGAACCCCTCATCCCCCTCAGGCTGTTCCGGGACTCCGTCTTCAACGTCACCGGCCTGGTGGGCCTGGTGACCGGCGTCGCCCTGTTCGGCGCCGCCAGCTACCTCCCGACGTACCTGCAGATGGTCGACGGGGTCTCCGCCACCGAGTCCGGGCTGCTGATGCTGCCCATGACGGGCGGCATCGTCGGTGCCTCGATCGCCTCCGGGCAGCTCATCAGCCGCACCGGCCGCTACCGGTGGCACCCCGTCGTCGGCACCGCCCTCTCCGTCGTCGGCATGTGGCTGCTCTCCCGCCTGGAAACCGGCACGCCCCGGCTGCACTACGGCATCTGGATGACCGTCCTCGGCGCCGGCATCGGCATGGTGATGCCGGTGCTGATCCTCGCCGTGCAGAACTCCGTGCGCCCCGCCGACCTCGGTGTCGCCACCAGCGCCAACAACTACTTCCGGCAGATCGGCGGCAGCGTCGGCGCCGCCGTCTTCGGCACCCTCTTCGCCGGCCGGCTCACCGACGCGCTCGACGAGCGCCTCCCCCCCGACGCGAGCACGCCCGACCCCGAGTCGATCACCCCCGAGCTCGTGCACGCGCTGCCGCCCGGGCTGCGCGACGCCTATGTGCAGGCCTACGCCGACGCCATGCCCCGCATCTTCCTCCACCTGGTGCCGGTGCTCGTCCTCGGTCTGCTCATCGCCTTCTTCCTCAAGGAGAAACCACTGGTGTCCCACCACGCCCCCACCGCCGACCCGGCCCAGGAAGCACCCCGCCCCACCACGCGGGTGCCGCAGGCACGCCCGCCCCACACCGGCGGCATCCCCGTCTGCGGCACCGTGCAGCACCCCGACGGGACCGCCGTACCGCGCGCGGCGCTCACCCTCATCGACGTCTCCGGACAGCAGACCGGACGGGGCGCCAGCGGTGAGGACGGGCGGTACGCGCTGGCCACGCCCGGCCCGGGATCGTACGTCCTGATCGCCGCCGCGGGCGGTCACCAGCCGCAGGCGGTCTCCGTGACCGTCGGCGAGCGACCCGTGGAACTCGACGTCGTCCTCGGCGGCGCGGGCCGCCTGGCCGGCAGCGTGGTCACCGCCGACGGCACACCGGTGCGGGACGCCGCCGTCACCCTCACCAACGTCCACGGGGAGGTCGTCGCCAGCACCCGCAGCGGCCGCGAGGGCGGGTACGTGATCACCGAGCTGGTGGCCGGCGAGTACACCCTCGCCGCGAGCGCGCCCGCCTTCCGTCCGGCCGCCCTCCCCGTCACCGTCCAGGCCGCCCGCGAGACCCGCCAGGACGTCGAGCTGGCCGGCGGCGCCGTGCTGCGCGGCACGGTGCGGGCCGGCGGCGGACGGCCGGTCGAGGAGGCGCGCGTGACCCTGCTGGACGCCGCGGGCAACGTCGTCGACACCCTCACCACCGGACCCGACGGCACCTTCCGGTTCGTCGACCTGGCGTCGGGCGAGTACACCGTCATCGCCGCCGGTTACCCACCGGTCGCGACCGTGCTCCAGGTGGCCGGCGGGGGCCGTACGGAACGCGACCTCCAGCTGGGGCACGAGGACTGAGACGGCCCGTCACCCGCCGGCCGGTGCGCTCCCCGGCGCGCCGGGCACGGGGGCCCTCAGCCGTCCCGCGCGTCGCGGACCACGGCCGGCCGGCCGCTGGCCCAGCACGTCGCGGCGATCGAGTGGGGGGTGCGCGGCGCCCGCAGGAAACCGGTCGTCCTGACGCTCGGCCCCGGCTGGGCGGGGCAGCGGGCGGCGGGCCTGCCCCATCCCCCCCCGGACTGGCGGAGGCCGTCGCCGCGGTGGAGGCGGTCGTGCGCGGGTGAGGCGGCCCATTCAAAATTTACTCCCTTTAAAATTTGCAGATTTCCGTAC